>NZ_JASISN010000025.1:0-50509 GCF_030063085.1 Planococcus sp. S3-L1
ACACGGCAGTTAAGCTCTTTTGCGCTGATGGTAGTTGGGGGTTTCCCCCTGTGAGAGTAAGACGTCGCTGGGCACATGAAAAAAAGTCGTTACCGATTCCGGTAACGGCTTTTTTGTATGGAAAAATTAATAACATAGTTAGGCTATTCAGGCTCCGACTCACCGTTCTTGGCTGGAGTTGCTATAATGAAAGTAATTAATCAATGTGAGGATGAAAATTTATGACGCAACGACGCCCAATCGTAGATGCATTAATCCAATTTCAAAAAAGACAGCCTGTTTCTTTTCATGTACCCGGCCATAAGCATGGGATTTTATCAGGATTACCAGAAGAAATCCAATCAGCACTGTCCTACGACTTGACGGAACTGTCAGATTTGGATGATCTGCATTATCCACAAGGCATCATTCAAGAAGCGCAGCTTTTATTGGCGGAGGCTTATGGAGCGAAAAGGAGCTTCTTGTTGGTAAACGGCTCGACTGTAGGAAATTTGGCCATGGTTCATGCAGCGTGTGAAGAAGGGGATGTCGTTATTGTTCAGCGCAATTCGCATAAGTCCATTTTTCATGCACTGGAGCTTGCGTGCGTGCGTCCAGTTTACGTTTCACCACAATGGGACGAAGAGTCTATGACGGCCGCTGCGGTCTCTCTTAACGCAATAGAATCAGCGCTAGAGGAATATCCGGAAGCAAAGGCAGTCGTGCTGACCTATCCCAATTACTACGGAATTGTATCCCGAGAGCTTGCTGCTATTATTTCTCTGTGCCACGAGAAAAACATTGCGGTTTTAGTAGACGAAGCGCACGGTGCTCATTTTCAAGTAGGATCACCGTTCCCGACTTCAGCTTTAGAATTAGGTGCAGATGTAGTAGTTCAGTCAGCGCATAAAACCTTGCCAGCGATGACAATGGGATCATTTTTGCATATGGGTAGTGACCGTATAAATGTAAAAAAAATTCAAAAATATTTGCGAATGTATCAATCAAGCAGTCCGTCTTATTTGATCCTGGCTTCTTTGGATGATGCACGCTCATATCTTCAAAACTATTCGCAACCGGATATTCGAATGTTTAATGAAAAGCGCGATCGCTTTCTTAGCAGCTTACGTATGATTCCACATCTAACAGTGGTGGAGTCCGATGACCCATTGAAAATTATGATGCGAGTAGATCATCATAGTGGCTATCAATTAAAACAAAAACTAGAGCAAGTTGGAATCGAAGTGGAATTGGCTGATCTTTTTCAAGTGCTCCTAATTTTGCCATTGTTAAAGCAGTGGCATACTTACCCGTTTGCAGAAATTCGTAGTCGTTTAAAAGAAGCTATATCAATGCTTGAAGATGAAGAAAGGGAAGAAACAAAATTAGGACTAACAAAATTCGTCGATGTAACGGTTCCGGAATTGTCTTTTGAAGAAATTGATGTGGCGGACCAAGAGTGGGTTTCGTATACACAAGTGATTGGTCGAATTGCTGCAGGTATGGTGATTCCATATCCACCCGGAATTCCACTCATAGTCGCTGGTGAAAAGTGGACATTGGCCAAAGTGGAAGAGTTGATGAATCATCTGGCTTCAAATGCGCAAATTCAAGGAGATCATCGTTTAGAGTCTAAGCAATTATCGGTACTTCAACAAGGAGATCCAGTAATAAGTAAGGGATAGAGGGTATACTGTACTATCGTTTTAAATAGAGTAGGATGAGGGGGATTTTCATGGCTCAAGAAAAATACGCAATTATTGATATTGGTTCAAATACCATCCGACTTGTTATCTATACACGAGACAAAAGTGGTCGTTTTACTGAAAGTGAGAACGTGAAGGCCGTGGCTCGTCTCCGCAGCTACTTGAACGAAGAAAATATTTTAGAACAAGAAGGAATCGATATACTAATCAAGACCCTAAAAAGTTTTCAAGGAGTTACGCGCCATCATCAACTTGAAGCTATCAAATGTGTGGCTACAGCAGCAGTTCGTCAAGCAGTAAATCAAGATGACATTATAAAGGCAGTACAGAGCGAAACAGACTTTTCAATCCGTATCCTTTCTGAATTTGAAGAAGCGAATTATGGATACCTAGCAGTCGTCAACTCGACACCATTTACTAGTGGCATCACGGTAGATATCGGTGGAGGTAGTACAGAGATTACGTACTTTAAGAATCGCCAGCTGATTTACTTTTATAGTTTTCCATTTGGTGTGTTGTCCTTGAAAGAGCAATTCATTGAAGGGGATATGCCGACAAAAGAGGAATTGCGTGAGTTACGATCGTTTTTAAAAGAACAGTTTGATCAGTTAGAATGGCTAAATGACAAACGCTTACCGCTGATTGGAATTGGAGGAAGTGCTCGAAATTTAGCCCAAATCCATCAGGAGCACATTGAATACCCATTTTCTGGCGTTCATCAATATGTCATGAGTAAAGACGATGTTGAGGACATTAACGAGTTGTTCAATTCTCTTGAGTTTTCGGAATTACAGCGACTAGAGGGATTATCAAAGGATCGTGCGGATATTATCATTCCAGCTGTAGAAGTATTTCGTTACTTAATGGAATTGATTGATACAAAGCAGTTTGCTCTTAGTAGAAAAGGGTTGCGAGATGGTGTTTTCTATGAAGAGACGACCAAGGGCTTCGATTTATCCGTATTCCCAAATGTCGTGGAAGAAAGCTTCCATGAGCTGGCTGTCGATTATGACATTAATTTAACACATGCATTTCATGTCAGCACGAGTGCACTGCTAATTTCAAAAGAGCTAGAGAAATTGGGCTTGTTATCGTTGGACGAGCAGGATGACAAACGCTTAAAGTTAAGCAGCGCCTTATACAATTTGGGCAGTTACATCGATTCAGAATCGAGCCACCAGCATACATTTTATCTATTGAGTAACAGGACCATTGATGGCTTGCTTCATAAAGAGCGAGTCATTATCGCATTGATGGCTTCGTTTAAAAATCGAAATGTCTTTAAGCGCAATGTGGCTCTTTATGAAGAGTGGTTTACCAAAGATGAATTAGCCAAATACACGCTGCTCGGAGCTATTATTAAAGTGGCTTATAGTTTAAATGCGACGAAACGAGACATTGTGGAGACGATCACAGTAGAAGAAAAAGATGACGTGCTTGTTTTTTCTGTTCACTGTCGTGAAGACTGGAAACCGGAGCAATACCAAGTAGAAAAACAGAAAAAGCATTTGGAAAAACAACTAAAAAAATCAGTAGAATTTAAATTTGATAGCTAATCAATCGTTTAAAAGGTGAATCTCATTTTAGTACAAGGGATAGTCTGAATAAAATATAAGTAAAAAGGAGATTCAAAATTGGAGACGCAGAAAAAAAAGAACGTCGAACTCAAAAATCCGGCTTATTATAATAATCGTGAGTTGAGCTGGCTTGCTTTTAATGAACGTGTTCTACAAGAAGCATTCGATAAAAAAAATCCTTTACTCGAACGGTTTAAATTTTTGGCGATTTTCAGCTCTAATTTAGATGAATTTTTTATGGTTCGTGTAGCAGGTTTGCAGGATCAAGTGAAAGTTGGATTTACGAAGCCTGAAAATAAAGCTGGAATGACCCCAAAGCAACAACTAAATGAAATCGCAAAAAAGACTCATCAGCTTGTCGAGTTACAATATGAAGCTTTACAAAACACGTTATTGCCAAAGCTTCAAAAAGAGCATGTGGAATTTGTGAAAACAGCAGACTTAGACACCAATCAGTTAGACGAATTAGAACGATACTTTGAAGAATATATTTTTCCAGTACTAACGCCTATGGCCATCGATGCTTATCGAACTTTTCCAATGCTGTTGAACAAAAGCATCAACTTAGCGGTGAGGTTGGAAGACGAGGAAAAAAGAGACGAAGAAGGACAGAAAATTGCCATCGTTCAAGTTCCTGCTGTATTAGAACGATTTGTCCGTTTACAGTCAGAGAAAGGCAGTTTGAAATTTGTTTTGTTAGAAGACGTTATTAGTTTCTTTATTCGCAAGCTTTTTCATGGCTTTAAAGTAGTCTCGGTATCGGTGTTTCGGATTACCCGTAATGCCGATATGACCATTCACGAAGAAGGCGCGCGCGACTTGCTGAAGGAAATTGAAGAGGAACTCCGTAAACGAAAATGGGGAGCGGCTGTCCGTCTGGAAATTCAACAACCTGGATTTGATGACGTTATTTTAGACTACTTGACAGACGAGCTAGAGGTCGATAAAAAAGATGTCTACTTCATTGAAGGTTTTTTAGATGCAACGGTTTTTTTCAACTTTTATAAACAGATGGCCCCTACTTGGGAGCAGTTGGTTTTTGAAGGAAAGGTATCGCAGCTGCCGGTAGGAATGGAAACTGGCAAACAAATTTTTCAAAAAATTAGCGAGCAAGACGTTTTTCTTCATCACCCATACGAATCCTTTGAGCCCGTCGTTCAATTTATTTCAGAAGCTGCAGATGATCCGAACGTACTAGCGATCAAACAAACTTTATACCGTGTTAGCGGAGATTCACCAGTTATCAAAGCATTAAAAAGAGCTGCAGAAAATGGCAAGCAAGTAACGGTGCTAGTCGAATTAAAAGCACGTTTTGATGAGGAAAACAATGTGCAATGGGCAAAAGAGCTGGAGAAAGCAGGGTGTCATGTTATTTACGGCATGACTCACTTGAAAACCCACAGTAAAATCACGCTAGTAGTCCGAAAAAAAGAAGATAAAATTGAACGCTTTGTTCATTTAGGTACGGGGAATTACAATGACCAAACGGCTAAAATCTATACTGATATGAGTTTGTTCACGTCGAAAAGACAGTTCGGAATTGATGCGACTAATTTTTTCAACTATTTGAGCGGTTATACGGAAAAACCTGAGTTCCATTATTTATCGGTAGCGCCTTTTACAATTCGTACAGACATTATTGACTTGATTGATGCTGAAATCCGCTTTCAAAAAAAGCATGGAACCGGTCGGATTATAGCGAAGATGAACTCATTGACAGACAAACTCATTATTATGAAACTGTATGAAGCATCGAATGCTGGAGTGAAGGTCGAGTTAATCGTCAGAGGAATTTGCTGTTTACGACCAGGTATTTCAGATGTCAGCGAAAATATTCAAGTACGAAGCATTGTAGGGAGCTTATTGGAACATAGCCGCATCTATTTTTTCAATCACAACGGCAAAGAAAAGACGTTTTTATCCTCAGCTGATATGATGACGCGGAATTTGAACAACCGTATCGAAATTTTGTTTCCAATAGTTGATGAAACGATTAAAAAACAAGTTAAAACCATACTTGAATTGGGACTTGCGGACAATGTTAAGGCGAGAAGGCAGGATGCGACTGGTGTATATCATTACGTATCACGAAAAAATGATGAGCCGGCAATAGATAGCCAAAAAGAGTTGTTCCGAAGAGCTTATCAAGTAGCAGAAGATGAAGAATAAAGCTGTTGTTTAGTTATATCGTCATTACTGGTCACTATAAAAGAAGTACTTTTTCGTGTATAGTATAAAGAGCTCAAAACAGCAACTGAAGATTAATTTCATGAAATAAGGTGAATAGGAAATGAGTTATTTGATCAATCTGGAAGGCGGAGAGGGATCAGGCAAGTCGACGGTCTTAAAAATGCTAGCAGATGCACTAATAGAAAAAGGATTTTCCGTTGTCTGCACAAGAGAACCAGGAGGCATTGATATTGCCGAACAAATCCGTGAGGTCATTTTAAACCGACAAAACACTGCGATGGATGCGCGAACAGAAGCTTTGCTATATGCTGCAGCGAGAAGACAGCATTTAGTGGAAAAAATTATTCCCGCACTTGAAGCAGGAAGCATCGTTTTATGTGATCGTTACATCGATTCAAGTCTCGCGTACCAAGGCTATGCACGAGGAATCGGGATGGAAGAAATTTTTGCTATCAACAAATTCGCCATTGATGCGTACATGCCAGATTTAACTCTTTACTTTGACGTTAATCCGAAAGTAGGAATGGCCCGTATTGAAAAGGATGTACACCGGGAAATAAATCGACTAGATGTAGAGTCGATGAAGTTCCATTATAAAGTAAGAGAAGGTTACCTTTTGCTATTGAGTCAAAATCCAGAGCGCATCCGCTTGATCAATGCGGAAAATGAGCTAGAGAACGTTTTTTCAGATGCATTAGAAACCGCTATACGATTTATAGAAGAACGGCAAACGGCAGTTGATCCTTCTTGAGGAGCAGCTGTTTTTTTGTCAAACGGCTGTAAAGATGTACAGCGCGTAGCTTTGTTCATGTTATACTTATATAGAAGAAAGATAAAAAGGAGTGGATACTGATGAAACTCGTAGTAGCAGTTGTACAGGATCAAGACAGTAACCGATTATCCAATGCGTTAACAAAAAATGATTTCCGGGCTACAAAGCTTGCCAGTACAGGAGGGTTTTTGCGCTCAGGGAACACGACCTTTTTAATCGGTGTAGAAGATGATCTCATACCGAAGTTATTAGACTTGATTCGTGAAAATTGCCGATCACGCGAACAGATGGTAGCACCAGTGTCACCAATGGGCGGAAATGCTGACTCATATATTCCTTATCCAGTGGAAGTTGAAGTTGGAGGCGCAACTATTTTTGTCTTGCCGATCGAACAATTCCATCATTTTTAATCGATAAAAGACACGTGAATTTCCTAGCACCATAAATAATACCCGTGCTCCAATCGGAACACGGGATTTTTTACAAAGTCTGAAGGTGAAATTGATGCAAAAAACAACCGATGAATTTTTGGAAATGCAACCGGTAGTTATGAAACGACTACAAGGTGCTTATTCAAAAGAACGTCTAGCACATGCTTATCTATTCGAAGGGCCTGCAGGTTCAGGTAAAAAAGAGATTACTCATTTTTTCGTTAAGCTGCTGTTGTGCGAAATCCCTATTCAAAATGTTCCATGTGAAACATGTCGAAGTTGCCAACTTTATAATTCAGGCAATCATACGAATGTTGTTTTCATCGAACCAGATGGTCAAAACATTAAAATTGATCAAATTCGAGAATTGATTTTTAGATTGAATAAAACGGGCTTGAATACAGGTCGTAAAATATACGTAATTGAGCAGGCAGATCGGATGAATAATTCTTCTGCCAATGCTTTGCTGAAATTCTTGGAAGAACCAGAGTTTAACGTCACGGCAATTTTGTTGACGGAGCGACTGAATGCACTGATGAGTACAATCCGTTCTCGTTGTCAGTTAGTCTCGTTTCGTCCGTTGTCGCGACCAAAGTTAATAGAGAAGTTAATGGCTGAAGGAATGACTGAATCGATGGCTGCAACTGTCAGTATGCTAACACAAAGCGAAGAAGAAGCATTTACTTTAAGTCAGGATGAACAATTTGCACAAGCTAGAAAAACAGTGTTGAAACTAGTAGAAGTCGCTAGTATCAACGTTCATGAAGCTCTTTTAATGCTTCAGTCTGACTGGTTGCCATTATTTAAAGAAAAAGAAGATGCCGAAAGAGGTCTAGACATGTTATTATTTGCATATCGGGACATTGCTTCGGTAAAAGCAGGTCTTGAGACTGCACGCACATATCCAGACATGGAAGAAACTTGGAAGCAGATGGCTCTCCAACGCTCCTTTACGGTATTGTCCAGGCAGTTGCAGGCTATATTACAAGCCAAACAACAATTGCCGCGCAATATGAACCGGACGCTGTTGATGGAGCAGTTAATGCTGAATCTGCAGGAGGGGTAGCAATTGTATAATGTCATAGGTGTCCGCTTTAAGAAAGCGGGTAAAATATATTATTTCGATCCAGCTGAATTAGGGATTGAAAAAGACGATTACGTTATTGTCGAAACAGCACGAGGTGTAGAATACGGCAAAGTAGTAGTGCCAACGAAAACTGTTGGAGAAAACGATGTGGTTCTACCTTTAAAGCAAGTAGTAAGAGTAGCGACTGAACGCGACCGCCAACAGGTGGAAGAAAATCGATTAGAAGCAAGTCGTGCTTTTGAACTGGGTACGGACAAAATCGAAGAGCATCGTTTAGACATGAAGCTAGTAGATGTCGAATATACCTTTGACCGCAATAAAGTCATTTTTTACTTTACAGCAGAGGGACGCGTGGATTTCCGGAACTTGGTCAAAGACTTGGCTTCCATTTTCCGTACACGCATCGAACTTCGCCAAATCGGCGTTCGTGATGAAGCGAAAATGCTTGGTGGTATCGGTCCTTGTGGTCGTATGCTTTGTTGTTCGACGTTCTTAGGTGATTTTGAACCAGTATCCATTAAAATGGCGAAAGATCAAAATCTATCGTTGAACCCTTCTAAAATCTCAGGCTTATGTGGCCGTTTGATGTGCTGCTTAAAATATGAGAACGATGAATACGAAACAGCGAAAAAAGAAATGCCAGACGTTGGTACACGAGTAACCACACCAGATGGCGATGGTCGTGTTGTTGGCATGAATATTTTAGAACGAGTGTTAAAAGTTCGTTTAACTGAGCAGGAACAAACACTTGAATATACATTAGATGAGATAATGGGCCAAGGAACGAGAGCGTGAGGTGGTTTAAGTGAAGGAAAAGAATTTTTTGGATACGGTTATGGAGTTTGAACAACAACTTCAATCCATGCAAGAGCAATTCAGCGAATTAAAAGCAGTCGTAGCTCGGACGATGGAAGAACATCATGCCCTGCAATTGGAAAATCATCATTTGCGTTCACGCTTAGATGAATTTCATAAAGCAGTACCTGAAGTAGCAGCTGTAGATCCTGTAAAATTAAAAAAAGCTGTTATGGACATCGGTGAAGGTTACGATAACTTAGCGCGTTTGTATCATGAAGGCTATCATGTCTGTAATGTACATTTCGGCAGTTCCCGAAAAGGTGACGATTGCCTGTTTTGTTTGTCATTCTTGAACAAGCAAAACTAAAAAGAACGTATTATCCAAATTTTAAAGAGAAAGGCTTCCGACACTCCGTGTGGCGGCAGCCTTTTGTTATGCTAGGAGTTGAATAAATGTTAGTGGATGATGAACGACTTGATTATTTATTAGCGGAAGACTTACGGATTATTCAAAGTCCATCGGTGTTTTCGTTTTCGTTAGACGCTGTTTTATTGGCGCGATTTGCTTATGTTCCGTTAAAACGAGGCACAATTGTAGATTTGTGTACAGGCAATGGGGCAATTCCTTTGTTTCTGAGTGCCCGTACAGAATCTCGGATTATTGGCGTGGAACTGCAAGAGCGCCTCGTTCATATGGCACGCCGCAGTGTCGCTTACAACGAGTTAGAAAGTCAGATTGATATTATTGAAGGCGACGTTAAAGATATGCCAAAACAATTAGGGTTTGAAAAATACGATGTCGTGACGTGTAACCCTCCTTATTTTCCGGCACACGAAATGAGTGATAAAAACATCAGTGAGCATATGGCAATTGCACGGCACGAACTGTATCTAACATTAGATGAAGCCGTTTTATCAGCGAGCCAATTGCTCAAGCAAGGCGGAAAAGCAGCATTTGTTCACCGTTCAGGCAGATTGATTGATTTGATTTCGGTAATGCGGGCAAATCGCTTAGAACCAAAACGGATTCGACTGGTCTATCCAAAAGCCGGTAAAGAAGCCAATACCCTCTTAATTGAAGGAATCAAAGATGGCAAGCCGGATTTGAAAATCTTGCCACCGCTTATTGTTTACGGAGAAGACGGAGAATACACTGAAGAAGTGCGTGAGTTATTGTATGGCGACAAATAAGCATTTTTTTTACGTTTTAGAATGTGCAGATCAATCGTACTATGCAGGTTATACTAATGATCTTGAAAAGCGAATAGCTGCACACAATGCTGGAAAAGGTGCAAAATACACACGTGCTAAAGGACCGTCGAAGCTGATTTATCATGAATGCTTTGAGACAAAACAAGAAGCAATGAAAGCAGAATATGCCTTTAAGCAATTAACTAAAGGTAAAAAAATTCGTTATATTGCTGAAGAGAAGGAGAGCGGCAAATGAAATCTCAAAAAAGTTTTCAGCACAAACAAGCAACACTGTATCTAGTAGCAACGCCTATTGGCAATCTAGAAGACATGACAATGCGCGCATTACGTATTTTAAAAGAAGTCGATATTATTGCAGCAGAAGATACACGTAACACCAAAAACCTCTGCAATTACTTTGACATCCAAACAAAATTAGTTAGTTACCACGAGCATAATCAAGAAAGTGGCGGTTTTAAAATATTGTCTTATTTAGAACAAGGCAAATCTGTGGCGTTGGTTAGTGATGCAGGTATGCCCTGTATATCGGACCCAGGCGAAGACATTGTGAAACGAGCAGTTGCAGATGGCTTCCCTGTAGTGCCAATCCCAGGAGCTAATGCAGCACTCAGTGCGTTAATCGCTTCTGGAATAGCACCACAGCCGTTTTTATTTTACGGGTTCTTGTCACGCAATAAAAAGGATCGGCTAACTGAGCTGGAAGTACTAAGTCAAAAAGAAGAAACGCTTATTTTTTACGAAGCGCCGCACCGATTAAAAGAAAGCTTGAAAAGCATGCAAAAAGCAGTAGGTAACGAACGAAAAATTGTCTTGGCACGAGAAGTAACCAAGAAATTCGAAGAGTTTATAAGAGGCACAGTTGGAGAAGCTATTACATGGGCAGAAGAAAACGAAATTCGTGGTGAATTTTGTTTAGTCCTTGAAGGGAATGCCGACCCGGATCCTGTAGAAAACGTCAAATGGTGGGAAAACTTGTCCATTGAAGAACATGTTGATCAGTTGATGGAAACCAAAAGCCTGACATCGAAAGAAGCAATCAAAGAAGCAGCCATCGAGCGCCAATTATCAAAAAGAGAAGTATATCAGGCCTATCATACTTAGAAAAGCGCAAGCACCCATGTAGCTCTGCCGGGCGTAAGCCAGTCTGGCGAAGTGGCGTATTTTCAGCCGCACAGTCAGAATGGCTTACGACCCAAAGAGCTGGGTGCTGGAGTCTGGACAAAGAAAAGCGCAAGCACCCATGTAGCTCTGCCGGGCGTAACCAGTCTGGCGAAGTGCAAATACCTTCTATTTAGCAAATAAAAAACCGGATGCGCGGGCATCCGGTTTTTTGAATATTACTTGTTTAAGTTGTTTTGAATTTCTTTTACTAACATTTCAGCGCCTTCAGAGCTTAAGATCAATTTACCGCCAACTAATTTCATGTTTTCGTCTGATACTTCGCCTGTCACTGCACACGTCATGTTTGGTAAATACTTTTTCAAGATAATCTTGTCGTCATCTACATATATTTCCAATGCGTCTTTCTCAGCGATTCCTAGAGTACGACGCAATTCGATTGGAATTACCACACGTCCTAACTCATCTACTTTACGAACAATACCTGTTGATTTCATAATAATAGTCCTCCTTTTAGTTTATCAGTTAGATTCGTCAAAATTCGACATTTTCCACTTCTTGTAATAAATCATACCAACTACTGTCAATTAGGTCAATAAAAAACTATCGAAAAGATAATAAAAATTTATATTTAGTATTAACTTCATCTAGATTAGTAGAAAAAACGCTATTAATTAGACAAAGTAGCCCCAAAAGTAAAAAATTCCATTATAGACATGTTTAGTAACATGAAAACTTTACTTAAAAATGACTTTGTCGAATTGAAAGATTGTACAAAATTAGGGACTTGGTTAAAATAAGAACTATACAAAAAAACTGGAGGAATTTTTCGTGACTGCTAACAACACATTTTATTTGACTACACCGATTTATTACCCAAGCGGAAAATTTCACATTGGAACGGCGTATACGACAGTCGCTTCTGATGCCATGGCTCGCTATAAGCGATTGCGTGGATTTGATGTTCGATTTTTAACTGGAATGGACGAGCATGGTCAAAAAATCGAAGAAAAAGCGATAGAAGCAGGCAAAGCACCACAAGAGTTTGTGGATGAGATGGCAGAAGCTGCGAAACACGTTTGGTCGGTTATGGATATCACATACGATGATTTTATTCGTACGACAGAAAATCGCCATAAAGAAGGCGTGGAACGAATTTTTAAAACATTCCTCGACAACGGCGATATTTATAAAGGTCAGTATGAAGGCTGGTATTGTACACCTTGTGAATCGTTCTTCACGGAAAATCAGTTAGAAAACGGCAATTGTCCAGACTGTGGACGTCCGGTTCACAAAGTAAAAGAAGAATCGTATTTCTTTAATATGAAAAAATACGCTGCACGTCTTCTTGACTACTATGAAAACAATGTTGAATTTATTGAACCAGAATCGCGTAAAAACGAAATGATCAATAACTTCATCAAACCGGGATTAGAAGATTTATCGGTTTCACGAACTTCTTTTGACTGGGGCATTCCGGTTCCTGGGGATCCGAAGCACGTTATTTATGTGTGGGTCGATGCTTTGTCGAATTACATTACGTCGCTTGGCTATGGTTCAAAAGACGATAGCTTATTTAATAAGTATTGGCCAGCTGATGTTCATGTAGTAGGGAAAGATATTGTTCGTTTCCACACGATTTATTGGCCGATTTTCTTAATGGCTTTAGATTTGCCATTGCCGAAAAAAGTTTTCGCACACGGTTTTATTATGATGAAAGACGGTAAAATGTCGAAATCTAAAGGTAATGTCGTGTATCCAGAAATGCTTGTTGAGCGCTATGGATTAGACGCCACACGTTATTTCCTTTTACGTGAATTGCCATTCGGTTCTGATGGTGTCTTTTCACCAGAATCCTTTATTGAACGAACCAATTATGATTTGGCGAATGACCTCGGGAATTTATTGAATCGTACCGTATCCATGATCAATAAATACTGCGATGGTGCTGTGCCACAAATCAATGGTTTGCAGACGGAATTTGATGCACCGTTACAACAAGTAGCTGAGCAGACGGTAAAAGTCTATGAGCAGCATATGGAAAGAATGCAGTTTAGTATTGTGTTGAGCGAAGTATGGACATTGATTTCGAGAACCAATAAGTATATTGATGAAACACAGCCGTGGGTATTGGCAAAAGATGAAAGCGCAAAAGAACAATTGGATTCAGTTATGGCTCATTTAGCAGAAAGTCTTCGCATGACTGCGGTTATGTTACAGCCGTTCTTGCCAAATGCACCTAAACAAATTATTGAACAGTTAGGCTTAACGGAAGACTATTTGACGTGGGATAGCTTACAAGGCTTTGGTAAAATTCCAGCTGGCATTCAAGTAGTGTCAAAAGGAACGCCAATCTTTCCCCGTCTTGAAGTAGAACCAGAAGTAGCTTATATTCGTGAACAAATGCGCGGTTCAGTAGTACCTGTTGCAGAAGAGCCGGCAATCGTGGAAGTTCCAGATGTACCAGAAATTGCGATTGAGGATTTTGCAAAAGTCGATTTACGTGTAGCGACTGTTACAAATTGTGAAGCTGTACCAAAAACTTCTAAGTTATTAAAGTTGCAGCTAGATATGGGTTACGAGCAGAGACAAGTAGTTTCAGGAATTGCAGAGCACTATAAACCAACAGATTTAATCGGAAAAAAAGTGGTCGTCGTAGCAAACTTAAAACCTGTAAAATTACGTGGTGAACTGTCCCAAGGAATGATTCTTGCTGGCGAGAAAGATGGATATTTAACTTTGGCATCGGTTGCAGAGCAGCTTCCAAACGGCTCAAAAATCAAATAAGACTACTAAAAAAGACCTGTTTTGACCCACTTTCACCGGTGGGTCTTTTTTTTGTTTTGTAGTGTTTTTTACCTAATATTACAGAGAAATAAATGATTTTGACACTAAACTAACATGTTTTGTTACTCAATTGTAATGTTGTTGTGAAGAAAGACACGGGAAGAACCATTAGAATAAAGCTTAATGTGAGGAGAATGATTGATGTTTATCGATACCCATGTACATTTAAATGCAGATCAATATGATGAGGACCTGGTACAAGTCATTGAGCGCGCACAAGAAAACCATGTGGAGAAAATGGTAGTCATCGGCTTCGACCGAAAAACGATCGAACGAGCCATAGAATTGGCCGAAACCTATGAATTCATCTTCGCAGTAGTTGGTTGGCACCCCGTTGATGCCATCGACTGTACTGAGGAAGACTTGGAATGGATTGAAGAGCTTGCAGCTCACCCGAAAGTAGTGGGAATCGGGGAAACCGGATTGGATTACTACTGGGATAAATCACCGAAAGAAGTACAACAGGAAGTTTTTCGTAAGCAGATTCGGTTGGCTAAAAAAGTAGAGCTACCAATTATTATTCATAACCGAGAAGCAACTGAAGACGTTTTGAGAATTCTCAGAGAAGAAAATGCAAAAGAAATTGGCGGTGTCATGCATTGTTTTAGTGGCAGTGTAGAAACAGCCCGTGAAAGTATAGAAATGAACTTTATGATTTCTCTTGGAGGGCCAGTAACATTCAAAAATGCTAAAAAACCAAAAGAAGTCGCTGAATTAATTTCACTTGATCATTTAATGATTGAAACAGACGCCCCGTATTTGGCCCCACATCCACATCGTGGAAAACGAAATGAACCTTCTTATGTGCCGCTAGTGGCAGGAGAAATTGCACGATTAAAAGGAATTTCAATAGAAGAAGTAGCAAAAGCTACAACTGAGAACGCTAAAAGGTTCTACAAGTTTTCTTAAAAAAAGATAAATGATGAAATTAGTATCTGTTGATAGCTTAAACATGAATCTATATAATCACTCAGGTGAAGAAGGAGGAGTTATTTTTGTCAAACAAAACAAGTAATACCTATTCAACACAACTATTCAAAGGTAAATCATTGGCGATAACAATTGCAACTGTGTTGTTGTTCGCGGCGGTTTTAACTTTTGCTATATACGAAGGAACAAAAAATACAGTAACGGTAACAGCAAACGGTGAAAAAGAAGAAGTAAGAACACATGCAGAAACAGTAGGTGCCTTTTTAAAAGAACAAGACATCAAAACCGGAGAACATGATTTCGTTAGTCATTCAGCGGAAACAGTTATTAACAAAGACATGGCTGTTGAATGGGATGCAGCAGAACAATATGCTGTGACAGTTGATGGGAAATCAACTTCAGCTTGGACGACTAAAAACACGGTATCAGAAATTTTGGAAACAGCTAAAATTGAACTAACTAAACACGATAAAGTAACACCAGCGTTAGATGAACAAGTAAATGAGGATACAAAAATCTCAGTTGAAAAAGCATATGAAGTTACGATTCAAGACGGTGTTGAAGAAAAGAAAGTATGGTCAACTTCAACAACAGTGGCTAACCTCTTAAAAGAAAATCAAGTTACTTTAGGTAAACTAGATCGTGTTGAAAGCGAAATGGACGAATTGGTTTTACCGAATTCTGAAGTCAAAGTAGTCCGTGTTGAAAAACTAACTGACGTAGTCGAAGGTTCTGTAAAATATGCAGTCGAAACTAAAAAAGACGAAACACTTCTTAAAGGCAGTGAAAAAATCGTTCAAAAAGGTAAAAATGGCGTAGTCAAAAAAACGTATGAAGTAGTAAAAGAAAATGGTAAAGAAGTAAAGCGCGACCTTAAAACAGAAAAAGTTGTTACAGAGCCAACGAAACAAGTAACAGCTGTTGGAACAAAAACGATGGTTGCTAGCGTTTCACGTGGTACTCAACAAAAAGCAACACCTGTACAGCAAAAACAGCAAGTAACGCCTCAAAAAGCGGTGGCTAAAACAGCTTCAACAGAAAAAGCAGCGCCTACTAAAACAGTAGCTGAAAAAGCAACACCTGTTCAAGCAGAGCCAGCTGGCGGAAAAGAATTTTATGTATCTGCGACAGCCTACACAGCTAGCTGCACAGGATGTTCAGGAATTACTGCTACAGGCATAAACTTAAAAACGAATCCAGGCCTAAAAGTCATTGCAGTAGATCCTAGTGTGATTCCATTAGGTTCTAAAGTATGGGTTGAAGGATACGGTAATGCGATTGCAGGCGATACAGGCGGAGCAATCAAAGGAAATAAAATTGATTTATTTATGGCTAATAAATCTGATGCTTTGTCATTCGGACGCAAGCAAGTAAAGGTTAGAATTCTGAACTAATCGATTGTTAGTTTAACTGCAAGCTTTCTTGGGATATTTCCCGGGAAAGCTTTTTACATGTTTATAGGCAAACGTGTAGAATAAACAAGAAGCTTGAAAAGAGGAAAATTATAAATGAAGATAAATGAGATTATAGTAGTTGAAGGAAAAGATGATACGGTAGCAATCAAACGTGCAGTTGATGCAGATACGATTGAAACAAATGGTTCAGCAATTACAGCAGAAACACTCGTACGAATCGCTCATGCACAGCAGAAAAGAGGCATCATCGTTTTTACGGATCCGGATTATCCTGGAAGACGCATACGTGCTATTATTGAAGAACATGTGCCACTGGCTAAACACGCATTTTTGGCGAAAGAAAAAACCATTGCTAAAAACGGCAAAGGCCTAGGAATCGAACATGCCTGCGATGAAGATATTCGTGAAGCTTTGCACGCAGTTTATACGCCGCTACAGGAAGAGCGTGCAGTAGAAATTACGATGGAAGATTTAATTGATGCAGGTCTTGTGGCTCATCCAAAAGCAAAGCAGCGCCGTATTCAAATGGGCAATGACTTGCAGATTGGCTATACGAACGGCAAGCAGCTTCAAAAACGGCTCTATATGTTCGGTATATCCAAAGCTCAGTTTATTAAAGCGGTACAAGCGTTAACTCAGGAGGAAAACTAATGACTAAAGATATTGCCACACCTATTCGAACGCAAGAAATTATGGCGAAATATGGGTTGAAAGTAAAGAAAAGCTTAGGACAAAACTTTTTAATCGATCCGAATATTTTGCGTAAAATTGTTGGGCAAGCGAAATTGACCAAGAAGTCTGCAGCAATTGAAATCGGTCCAGGAATTGGTGCTTTAACAGAACATTTGGCAAGAGAAGCCGGAAAAGTATTAGCTTTTGAAATTGATCAACGATTATTACCGGTGCTCGAGGATACTTTATCGCCTTATGATAACATTGCCATTATTCATTCGGATATTTTAAAAGCAGATGTCCAAGCAGCGATTGATCGTGAACTGGAAGGGTACGATGACATCGTGGTCGTGGCCAACTTGCCCTATTACGTAACGACACCGATTATTTTAAAGTTATTACTCGAAAAGCTGCCAATTCGCGGCATGGTCGTTATGTTGCAAAAAGAGGTCGCTGAGCGCATTACAGCTAAACCAGGTACAAAAGCTTATGGGTCACTTTCTATCGCTATCCAGTACTACACACAGGCTGAAATGGCATTGACTGTTCCTAAGTCTGTATTTTTGCCACAACCTAATGTTGATTCGGCTGTTATCCGCATGACCAAACGCGACGTGCCAGAAGTCGTGGTAATTGATGAAGACTTCTTCTTTACCGTTACGAGAGGGTCGTTCGTACAACGCAGAAAAACCATTTTGAACAATCTTCAAGTTGCTATGCCTTTAGGCAAAGAGAAAAAAGAGTTGATTTTAACAGCATTAGCAGAAGCAGAAATTGATCCAACAAGACGTGGAGAAACGTTAACGATTAAGGAGTTTGGACTGTTGGCAGATAAATTGTATGCATATTTCGGATGAAATGGTTATTCTGTTACAAAATCGGCACAACTTCTTTCGGGTTAAAGAAATTTCGAATAAATAAATATTGACAGCGACTAAGGTTGGTTGATAAAATTATAAATTTGCTTGACAATTCCATCAAATTATGGTAGAATTATATCCATAGTGAGGTGTAGACAAAATGCCCAAAACTTTGGCGGATATTAAAAAATCGTTAGACCTACATTTAGGAAAACGATTGCTTTTGAAGGCAAACGGAGGTCGTAAGAAAACGGTAGAACGTGCCGGAATCCTACGCGAGACCTATCACTCCGTGTTCGTGATTGAGCTAGATCAAGAAGAGCATGCATTTGAACGCGTGTCTTACAGCTACGCAGACATCTTAACTGAAGCAGTAGAAATTACTGTGTACGAAGGAACTGAAGATGCACTTGTTGTGAAATAATTGAATTATATTTATAAGTTACTCCAAAACTTGCTACTGCTGATCTAAGCGGAAGGCGAGTTTTTTTGTTTCTATCGACACTTTACTTTCCATTATCTCGCGGTATGTTAAAATAGTGTTCATTAGAATATAAAAAGGAGGCAGTGGGATGCTCTACGTAAAAGCGCCTGCCAAGATCAATTTAACATTAGATGTTTTGCACAAACGTCCAGATAATTACCATGAAATTGAAATGATTATGACCACTGTGGATTTGTCGGATCGTATTGGACTGATGGGCACAGCCAAAGGCATACATATTCAATCAGCAGACCGGTTCGTGCCAGACGATTCCCGCAACCTCGCTTACCAGGCGGCGCAATTGATTAAAGATACCTTTAATATCAAAACTGGAGTTATCATTTCACTGGATAAAAAAATCCCGGTCGCTGCAGGCTTAGCTGGAGGCAGCAGTGACGCTGCAGCGACATTAAAAGGATTAAACAAACTTTGGCAGCTTAATCTGTCACTCGATGAACTGGCGGAACTGGGTGCTAAAATTGGTTCGGATGTTTCTTTCTGCGTTTATGGCGGTACAGCATTAGCCAAAGGTCGTGGAGAAATCATTCAACAATTACCAACGCCACCGAATTGCTGGGTCATTTTAGCAAAACCTACACTTGGCGTTTCTACAGCCGATGTTTATGGCGCATTCGATGTTCAAACCGCTCAACATCCAAATACAGGTGCCATGATTCAAGCACTTAACGACGGTAACTACGACGCTATGTGCGCTAACCTTGGTAATGCACTTGAAAGCGTTACGTTAAAGTTATATCCCGAAGTTGAACAAATTAAAGAGCAGATGAAGAAATTTGGAGCGGACGCTGTACTTATGAGTGGGAGTGGACCAACAGTGTTTGGTTTGGTGCACCAAGAAGCGCGTATTCCACGTATATATAATGGCTTGCGTGGCTTTTGCTCAGAAGTATACGCTGTGCGCTTGATTGGCGAACGGGAGCCACTTGCCTAAATACGGACATTTATGGTAAGTTTTCTATAAATCATTCGTGTTTAGGAGAGGGTAGTTTTGAAGTGGAAGCGCAGTGAACGGCTTGTTGATATGACGCATTTTTTATTGGAACATCCGCATAAATTGATTCCACTAACTTATTTTTCGGATCTGTACCAATCGGCCAAATCGTCTATTAGTGAGGATTTGGGGATTGTTAAAGAGACATTTGAAGAAAAAGGAATTGGCTTGTTGATGACAGTTCCTGGAGCAGCAGGTGGCGTGAAATATGTACCTAAGCTTCAAGAACGTGAAATCAGAGCAGTAATGGCTGATTTGATGGAAGAGCTAAGTCACTCAGACCGGCTATTGCCGGGTGGCTATTTGTACATGACCGACGTGTTAGGTAATCCGGAAATGATGAATCGTGTCGGTAAAGTGTTTGCTACAGCATTTGCTAAAGAAAAAATTGATGTCATCATGACGGTGGCTACAAAAGGCATTCCGATTGCCCATGCCATTGCGCGCCACTTAAATGTGCCCGTGGTAATTGTCCGTAGAGACAGTAAAGTTACTGAAGGATCTACAGTTAGCATCAATTATGTCTCGGGTTCTTCTCGTCGAATTCAAACGATGGTCTTGTCAAAGCGTAGTATGAAAAGCGGTCAACGCGTACTAATTACGGATGACTTTATGAAAGTCGGCGGCACGATGAATGGTATGAAAAATCTACTGGAAGAATTTGAATGCACATTAGCAGGTGTTGCTGTATTAGTAGAATCGGAACATTCGGATGAACGGCTCGTAGAAAAGTATTTATCTCTTGTTAAATTGCATGAAGTTAGCGAAAAAGAACGTACGATTGCATTAGAAGAAGGCAATTACTTTGAAAATGGGGGAATTTGAATGAATTACGTAGCGACAGATAAAGCGGCAGCCGCAATTGGACCATACTCACAAGGTGTGGTCTCGGGTGGAATTCTTTACAGTTCAGGTCAAATACCTTTAACAGCAGCAGGCGAATTGGTTGAAGGCACAATCTCTGAGCAGACGCATCAAGTATTTTCAAACTTGAAAGCGGTTCTTGCAGAAGCCGGTTCTTCTTTTGGAGATGTCATTAAAACAACTGTTTTTATCAAAGACATGAATGACTTTGCAGAACTAAACGAGATTTATGCAACTTATTTTGGCGATCATAAACCAGCACGTTCAACTGTTGAAGTAGCGCGGTTGCCAAAAGACGTAAAAGTAGAAATCGAAGTGATCGCAAAAGTTAACCAGTAAACTAGAATGAGTTATAGCAATGCAGATCGCCTCGTTAAATACGAGGCGATCTGCATTTTTTCATAGAGAGAATAAAAAATTATGTTCAAGCGTGAAGTGTATGTCGTTTCGGTCATTAGTTCCATTAAGTAAATTTTCTAATAAGTTTTGCAATTTATGAAGGATAATAGTCCCTTTTAGCGAATACCCATAATTAGGGTTGAAATACTGCGACTGAGAGGAGGGGGACGAGAGAATGGAAGTAACAGATGTAAGACTACGACGCGTACAAACCGATGGCCGAATGAGAGCAATCGCTTCCATCACGCTGGACGATGAGTTTGTTATTCATGATATTCGAGTAATCGATGGAAATGATGGCTTATTTGTCGCAATGCCAAGTAAAAGAACACCTGATGGAGAGTTTCGTGATATTGCACATCCGATCAACTCAAGCGCACGCACTAAGCTTCAAGAAGCTGTCTTAACTGCATATAAACAAAGCGAAAGTGAATCGGTATTGGAAAATGCCAACGTTTAACGGAGCTGAATCAAGAGCCTTCTACATTGAAATGGCTCTTTTTTTATTTGGCTTTTTTTTGTCATGGTATTGTCATGCTTTGGAACCTTGAAAAATCAAGGTTTTTCCGCTATAGTCAATAAGGAAAAGCAAATTTTTAATTGACATAGCCAGTGTGAGACTGGGTCTATCAATTGATAGAATAAATGAATGGATAGAACCAGTAACAAGAGTTCTTATCAAATCAAGAGTGGAGGGATAAGAAGTGGCAAATACATACGCAGTAATTTTAGCAGCAGGACAAGGCACACGGATGAAGTCAAAATTGTACAAAGTGCTTCATCCAGTCTGTGGCATGCCAATGGTGGAACATGTAACGGGCAATGTCGAGCAACTCGGAGTTGAAAAAATCGTTACTGTCGTTGGTCATGGTGCTGAAAAAGTTCAGCAGCAACTAGGTGACAAAAGTGAATATGCCTTGCAGGCAGAACAACTTGGAACAGCTCACGCCGTGCAACAAACAGCGTCATTGATTGAAGGTCTTAAAGGAACGACTTTGGTGGTTTGTGGAGACACGCCACTGATTCGACCAGAAACCATGCAGTCATTGCTTGATCAGCATGCCGAAACTGGTGCAAAAGCGACGATCTTGACGGCAATCGCTGATAATCCGACAGGTTATGGACGGATTCTCCGCAACGATGCGGGCATCGTCGAAAAGATTGTCGAGCAAAAAGACGCGTCTTTAGAAGAGCAACAAGTAAAGGAAATCAATACCGGTACTTATTGCTTTGATAACGAAGCGTTGTTTGAGGCGTTGAAATTAGTTTCAAATGATAACGTTCAAGGTGAATATTATTTGCCTGATGTGATTGAAATTCTGCAAAAGCAAGGCGAAATTGTAGCTGCCTATGCAACAGATAGCTTTGACGAAACGCTTGGTGTAAACGACCGTGTGGCATTGAGCCAGGCCGAAAACATTATGCGCAAGCGAATTGCTGAAAAACATATGAGAGCTGGCGTTTCGATTATCGATCCTGCTACTGCTTATATTAGTGCACAAGCCCGAATCGGAGCGGATACGATTATTCACCCGAACGTGACAATTGATGGTTTAACACAAATTGGGGAAGATTGCATTATTTCTTCGAACAGCCATATCGTCAATAGCGTCATTGGAGATCGTACAACAATTCGCAGTTCAGAAATTCATGACAGCAGCATTGGAACGGATACAGCTGTAGGACCGTTTGCGCACATTCGTCCTCAAACCGTTTTAGGCAACGATGTGAAAATCGGCAACTTTGTTGAAGTGAAAAAAGCAGAAATCGGCAACGATAGCAAGGTTTCTCATTTGAGCTATATTGGCGATGCTCACGTCGGCACAGGTGTTAATATCGGTTGCGGTACCATCACCGTGAACTATGATGGCAAAAACAAATTCCAGACTGTCATTGAAGATGATACGTTTATCGGCTGCAATTCAAATCTGATTGCACCTGTCACTGTAGGAAAAGGATCTTACATCGCTGCAGGATCTACTATTTCAAAAAATGTACCTGAGGATTCATTGGCAATCGCACGCGCGCGCCAGGAAAATAAAGAAGGCTATGCAAGTAGATTAAACGGAAGAAAATAGGAGGGTTCACACCTAATGGGCTATCAAAATGCAAACTCGAAATTGAAAATCTTTTCATTAAATTCGAACCAAGAGCTAGCTGAGGAAATTTCAGAACACGCGGGTATTCCGCTTGGAAAAAGTTCGGTGACACATTTTAGTGATGGTGAAATCCAAATTAATATTGAAGAAAGTATTCGTGGCTATGATGTGTTTATCGTCCAATCGACTTCTCAGCCAGTAAATGAGAACTTGATGGAGTTATTGATCATGATTGATGCAGTTAAACGTGCTTCTGCTCGTACAGTTAACGTCGTAATGCCTTATTACGGTTATGCGCGTCAAGATCGCAAAGCTCGTTCACGTGAGCCGATTACAGCGAAATTAGTAGCGAATTTATTGGAAACTGCTGGTGCAACGCGTGTAATCGTACTGGATTTGCATGCTCCTCAAATCCAAGGATTCTTTGATATTTTGATTGATCACTTAGTAGCTGTACCTTTACTTTCTGATTACTTCCTAAATGAAAGTGGCATTGATCTTGAAAATGTCATTATTGTTTCGCCGGATCACGGCGGGGTTACACGTGCACGTAAAATGGCAGATCGCTTGAAAGCGCCGATTGCCATCATCGACAAGCGTCGTCCGCGTCCAAACGTAGCGGAAGTTATGAATATCGTCGGTAATGTAGAAGGGAAAACGGCGATTATCATTGATGACATCATTGATACTGCTGGAACAATTTCAATTGCTGCTAGTGCGTTGATTGAAAGTGGCGCAAAAGAAGTTTACGCGTGCTGTACACACCCTGTTCTTTCAGGTCCTGCCGTACAACGTATTAACGACTCAGTAATCAAAGAATTGATTATCACTAATTCGATTGCATTGCCTGAAGAAAAGAAATCTCCTAAAATCAAACAATTGTCTGTAGCACGTCTATTGGCTGAGACAATTGTCCGTGTTCACGAACAAAAATCTGTCAGCACTCTTTTTGATTGATCAGCAGCAACAACTTTTCATGCTCTAGGTTTCATTAAGACAAGACATGGGTATATATAGATTATGTACTTATCGTGACTACGTACTTTAATATAACTGGAGGCTGAAAGCAATGACTGTAAAAATGACAGCACAAAAAAGAGAAAGCAACAATAAGAATTCGGCGTTAACTGAACTTCGTGCAAAAGGCGATGTGCCAGGAGTAGTTTATGGCTTTAAAACGGAAACTACACCGGTGACTGTATCTGAAATTGAATTGATTAAAACTTTACGTGAATCTGGACGTAACGGTGTAATCAGCCTTGAAATCGATGGCACAGCTAAAAATGTTGTGTTAAGTGATTATCAAATGGATGCTTTAAAAGGTAGCTTTAAGCATGTTGACTTTTTAGCAATTAATATGTCAGATGAGCTTGAAGTGGCTGTAGCAGTTCACTTGACAGGCGAATCAGCAGGCGAAAAAGAAGGCGGATTCATCACTCAGCCAAACCGTGAAGTGAATGTTCGTGTAAAACCTTCTGACATACCTGATGCACTAGAAGTAGATACTACTGAACTGGCGATTGGCGAAACAATCACAGTCGGCGATATCCGCGGAACGGTATCTTATGAAATTTTAGATGAAGACGACTTTATC
This sequence comes from Planococcus sp. S3-L1, assembly GCF_030063085.1. NCBI lineage: Bacteria > Bacillati > Bacillota > Bacilli > Caryophanales > Caryophanaceae > Planococcus > Planococcus sp. S3-L1. Next base: position 24,048 of record NZ_JASISN010000025.1, read on the forward strand.
CTTGTATCTGCAACAGCTCCGCGTACTCAAGATGAGTTGGATGAGCTGGAGACTGTATCTGATGAAGATGCAGAACCAGAAGTGGTTGGCAGCGAAGATTCTAAAGAAGAAGAAAAATAAAGTTAAATACAAAGAACGAGCAAGAGGTTGTCGAGAGACAGTCTCTTGTTTTTTTGTTTTTAAATTGTAAATTGGTTGTCCATCAAATCAAGGAGATCGCTTATGTTCTTCTTATCAAATGATTATGGTAAAATAGAAGTCACTGAAAAAGCAAAGGAAGATGGGTATGAAATTGATTATCGGCCTGGGAAATCCGGGGAAAGCATACGAAGATACGCGCCATAATATTGGTTTCAAGGTAATCGATTATTTAGCAAGTCAATGGAATACACCCTTGACGCAGTCTAAATTTAGAGGCATGTATTCTATTAGTCATCGACCTGAAGGCAAAGTGATGCTATTAAAGCCACTGACTTATATGAATTTATCTGGCGAGAGTGTAGGTGCGCTGATGGAATACTACGATATTGATATAAAAGACATTATTGTTATATACGACGACCTTGATTTACCAGCAGGTCAACTACGATTGCGGCAAAAAGGGAGTGCAGGTGGTCACAACGGCATTAAATCACTGATTCAGCATTTAGGAACACAAGAATTCAATCGTTTGCGTATTGGCATTAGTCGCCCACCAGCAGGGATGAAAGTGCCAGATTACGTACTGCAGCGTTTTTCAAAAGAGGAAAGGCCTGAGGTAGATGACGCCATCAAAAAAAGTGCAGCAGCTTGTGAAAACTGGTTATCTAAACCGTATCTCGAAGTCATGAATCAATTTAATGGAGCATAACCGCTTTGACGCATTCGGCGTTCAGAGCTTTTTTCTGTTTCTTGTATTTTGTTGAAAGGAGGAAGTTGAATGAACCATATTTTAAAGATTTTTTCGGAGGATACCCACACACAAAAATTTATCGCTGATTTGAAGAAAGGGCAGGACCATCAGTTGATTTCTGGTTTGTCTGGTAGCGCGCGGCCTATTTTTTACCAAACCATTTGGTCTGAAATGGAAACACCGCTATTGATTGTGACGCCTAATTTATTGCATGCACAGCGCGTCTATGATGACTTGGTTCGTTTGATGGGTGAACAGCAGGTCCACCTTTACCCAGCGGAAGAGTTAATCGCAGCAGAGGTGTCTTTTTCAGGGCCTGAACTGCGAGCTCATCGCATTGATACGCTTGATCACATGAAGAGTGTAGGCAAAGGAATCTACATTACACCAGTTGCGGGAATGCGTAAATTATTGCCAACGAAAGAACAATGGGATTATGCTACCTTGCGGATTGCTGAAGGGGAAGAACTCGATACGGACGAATGGCTGTTAAAGTTGGTGGCGATGGGCTATTCTCGTACGCCAATGGTAACGACCCCGGGCGAGTTTGCGCTTCGTGGAGGCATACTGGATGTTTATCCACTGAACTTTGAACATCCGGTGCGTATCGAGCTATTTGATACGGAAGTGGATTCGCTACGGCTATTCTCTGCAGAAGACCAGCGTTCACTCGAAAAAGTTCATTCACTGTGCATATTGCCTGCTAGCGAATTAGTGTTATCAAAAGACCAACGGGTCCAACTAGCTGGAAAATTGGAAACGAACCTGGCAGCTAGCTTAAAGAAATTAAAAGCTGACGATACGAAAGCTTTGATGCACCAGCATATTCAGCATGATATCAATCAATTAAAACAAGGCGAAACACCAGAACAGCTAGCTAAATATGCTTCGTTGATTGATACGCAATCAGCTTTTCTAGGCGATTATTTCCCGGGAAATGGACTGGTTTTTTTCGACGAACTCGGACGAATTCAAGAAATGACAGATACATTAGAACGCGAAGAAGGCGACTGGATTGTGTCATTGCTTGAAGAAGGGAAGTTTCTTCACGATGTTTCTTTAACGTATACGTTCCGTGAAATGATGACGAAATTGGAGCAGAAAGTAACGTTTCTGTCTTTATTCGTTCGGACATTTCCAATGGTATCGGTCAAAAAATCATTGGCCTTTTCTTGTAAGCCGATGCAGTCATTCCATGGTCAGATGCATTTGCTAAAAGCGGAAATGGAGCGCTGGGTTTTAGGGAAGTCGCAGATTTTTATCGTAGCGCAAGGCGAGGAGCGTTTAGAGAAAGTACGTTCGGTCCTTGCCGACTACGATATGAAAGCTGAAATCGCAGTTCCTTCGACAGAAATCCAAGGTGGTAACATTTATTTGGTAGATGGTGAGCTAGCGACTGGTTTTGAAATGCCGCTGCAACGATTAACTGTTATTACGGATTCTGAATTATTTAAGCAACAACCGAAAAAGAAAACGCGGTCTCAAAAGCTGACGAATGCAGAACGTATTAAGAGTTATTCCGAAATCAAACCGGGTGATTATATTGTTCATATCCATCACGGGATTGGTCGTTTTATCGGTATTGAAACTTTAGAAACCGGTGGGGTTCATAAAGATTACCTCCATATCGTTTACAAAGCCGACGATAAATTATTTGTACCGGTCGATAAAATTGACTTGATTCAAAAATACGTGGCTTCTGAAGAAAAAGAACCAAAGCTGCATAAAATGGGCGGCGCAGAATGGAAAAAGACACGTACAAAAGTGTCGGCTGCTGTTCAAGACATTGCGGATGATTTGATCAAGCTTTATGCAGAAAGAGAAGCGTTACGAGGCTTTGCCTTTTCTGAAGAGCAGGATATGCAGCGTCAATTTGAGGCGGAGTTTCCATACGAAGAAACTGTCGATCAATTGCGTTCAATCAATGAAGTCAAACGGGACATGGAAAACGAGCGACCGATGGACCGTTTGATTTGCGGGGACGTAGGTTATGGTAAAACGGAAGTGGCAATCCGAGCCGCGTTTAAGGCGGTACTCGATGGCAAGCAAGTGGCGTTTTTAGTGCCGACAACGATATTGGCACAACAGCATTTTGAAACAATGAGCGAGCGGTTCAAAGATTACCCAATTACAGTCGGCTTGATGAGTCGTTTCCGTTCTAAAAAACAGCAAACGGAAACCGTTAAAGGACTGAAAAATGGATCAGTTGATGTTGTCGTTGGCACGCACCGAATTTTGTCGAAGGATATGCAATACAAGGATCTGGGCTTACTGATTATTGATGAAGAACAACGTTTTGGTGTTACTCATAAAGAAAAAATCAAACAAATGAAGACAAACGTTGATGTTTTAACGCTGACAGCGACACCAATCCCACGTACGCTTCATATGTCGATGATTGGCGTTCGAGATTTATCTGTTATCGAAACACCACCAGCAAACCGCTTTCCTGTACAAAGCTATGTAATGGAGCACAATGGCGGTCTCGTACGCGAAGCGATCGAACGCGAAATGGCGCGCGGTGGGCAAGTGTTTTATTTGTATAACCGTGTCGATGATATGACGCGAAAAGTGGAAGAAATTCAACAACTAGTACCAGAAGCTCGCGTCGGTTATGCTCATGGACAAATGAGTGAAACCGAACTAGAATCAGTCATTTTAGGTTTCCTAGATGGCGATTACGATGTCTTGGTGACGACCACTATTATCGAAACCGGCATTGATATTCCAAACGTTAATACCTTGATTGTTTACAATGCTGACCGAATGGGCTTGTCACAGCTGTATCAATTGCGTGGACGCGTTGGACGTTCGAGTCGTGTCGCTTATGCTTATTTTATGTATCAGCGTGACAAAGTGTTAACTGACGTTGCAGAAAAACGCTTGATGGCAATAAAAGAATTTACGGAACTTGGATCGGGGTTTAAAATCGCCATGCGTGATTTGACGATTCGCGGAGCAGGAAATCTGCTCGGTTCACAGCAGCACGGCTTTATTGATTCTGTCGGTTTTGATCTTTATTCGCAAATGCTGCAAGAGGCAATTGATGAACGTCAGACCGGTATCAAAAAAGAAGTAGTGCCTGAAATCGAGATTTCACTCGATATTGATGCGTACATTCCAGATTCCTATGTCAGTGATGGCTACCAGAAAATCCAAATGTACAAACGTGTCAAAGGTGTCGATACGGTAGAGGAAATGACTGAGCTGCAGGATGAGTTAATCGACCGTTTTGGTGACATGCCGAATGAAACGAACAGCTTGTTGCGCATTGCCCGCATGAAAGTATGGGCGCGCCAAATAGGTGTCGAATCCATCAAACAAACGGGTAAAATTGTGACAGTTCGACTTAGTGAAAAAGGGACCGCTAGTATCAATGGCGGCAAAGTCGTAGAGGAATCTGCTGTCTATGGGCGTGCCGTTGGTTTTAGTATGGCCGGTCAACAGTTAATGATGTCTATTGATGAAAATAAAACGAAAAAACAACATCCATTTGATGTGTTAGAAGGCATGATGAAATTATTACCAGAATCACTTCGAGAAGAAAAAGTGGTTTTGTAACTTCAGGCAATAAATTTTAGAGCGGATATTCCACCATATGGCTTCGTACTTCGCAACTGTCACCGGACTTATCGGCCGAATAATTAGAGTTAGTTCATATCAGTAAGAGGTGAGTGAGTCCTTTGAACAATGAAGGCACAATGAAATCATTTATGAAAGGTGCGGTCTTGCTGACGATTGCAGGATTTATCGTTAAGTTGCTGAGTGCAATTTACCGAGTACCTTTTCAAAATCTTGTAGGAGACCAAGGCTTTTACATTTACCAGCAAGTGTATCCGTTTGTTGCGATTTTTGGCATTTGGACTTCTTACGGTTTTGCCATTGCTATTTCCAAATTATTAGCAGACTATAATTCGCAATCACACAGAGCGATTCTTCGCATCGCTGCCATTTATGTAGCAGGCATTTCTGTCGTGATCTTCGTTGTCATGTTTTCAGGTGCCGAATTATTGGCAGGTTGGATGGGGGATCTGCAGTTAAATCCATTACTAAAAGTCGGTGCGTTTTCGGTACTATTGATGGCGCCACTGGCAGTGCTGAAAGGTTATTTTCAGTCCGCCAACAACATGGCGCCAGTTGCATATGCTCAAGTATTGGAACAAGGAATACGTGTCACCGTTATTTTGGCTGGTGCTTGGCTGGTTGTCTCGAATGGGTTTTCCTTATACGTTGCTGGACAACTGGCAATGCTTGGCGCGGCCATTGGTGGACTTGGTGCAGTTATTTTACTACTGGTTTACTTTAACAGAGGTTTAAAAACGCAGAATCAGATGTTACCGGTTCGTGCTTGGCCCATTATTAAGGAAATGACGGCAGTGAGTTTGAGCGTCAGCATGAGCTCGTTAATTTTGGTACTGTTTCAGCTAGTGGATTCGTTTACGGTTTTTCGTCTGCTCGAGGAAAGCGGCATGGGACGGTTTGTTGCGATGGAGCAAAAAGGGATTTACGATCGAGGGCAACCGCTTGTACAATTCGGTATTTTAATCGCTACTTCACTGACGTTAGCGATTGTTCCCCTAGTCGCAAGAACTTCTAAAAAAGACAGTGGTCGACCAGCTGAAATGTACGCACGTTTAGCTTTTCGTGTCTCGTTTTTATTTGCGTTTGCAGCGGCAGTTGGGCTGACGTTCGTTATGCCATACGTTAACGAAACCTTATTTCAAACGCGTGAACGGTCTGGAGCGTTAATTATTTTCAGTTGGCAAATCGTCTGGATGTCACTCCTACTCATTATGACAGCGATGCTTCACGGACTCGGTAAGGTCAGAGTTCCAGCTTTATTGCTAGTGACGGGAATGGTTGTGAAAGTTATCGGCAATTGGTTACTATTGCCTGTCTGGGGAGTAACTGGCGCGGCTGTTGCTGGAAACATTGGTTTGATGGTCGTAGTAATGGGCTTATTGCTTTATTTTAAGCGGGTATGGCCAATAACATTTGCGCCACTTTCCTATTATGGCTGGCTTTTCGGTGCTGCGCTGGCAATGTCTGTCGTAGTATTCGGCTGGTCAATTTTAGCTGATAACTATTTGTTTGATCACTTATCTAGTCGTTTCGGTGCTTTTCTAACAACGGCTACCGCCATTCCACTTGGTGCTTTAATCTTTATGGCAATCATCGGTAAAAGTCGAATCATCACAGAAAAGGAATGGTACATTATTCCGTTCGGCCGCAAACTAGCCAAATTACAATTAGCAATAAATTCAAAGAAAAAAGGTGAAAAGCGATGAATACAATTCACATTATTGGCCTCGGTGCGGGAGATTTAGACCAATTGCCGCTCGGTGTCTATAAAAAATTAAAAGCGGCAGTTAACTTATATGTACGAACCGAGGATCACCCTGTATTGACAGAACTTGTCCAAGAAGGCGTAGCGTTCACAAGTTTCGATGCGGTTTATGAAAAACACGATAGCTTTAGTCCGGTATATGCAGAAATTGCAGAAACCTTGATCGACTTGTCTGAAAAAAAATCAGTCATTTATGCAGTACCAGGTCATCCATTGGTTGCCGAGCAAACAGTGCAAAATTTGATTGAGGCAGAAAAAGCGGGACGTTGCCAATTGGTTATTGAAGGCGGGCATAGTTTCTTAGATTCTTTGTTTGGTGCGCTTCGTATTGACCCAATCGAAGGTTTTCAATTGATGGATGGCACCGAAATGACCAGCGACCAAGTAAATATGACGCAGCATTTATTGATCGCACAAGTATACGACAGCTTTAGCGCCTCTGAAGTAAAGTTAACGCTGATGGAAAAATACCCGGATGAGTATCCGGTAACGATTGTGACGGCTGCCGGTTCTAAAGATGAAGTGCTACAGACCGTACCGCTTCATGAATTAGACCGCGTAGCAGAAGTGACGAATTTGACGACTGTCTACGTACCGCCAGCTGCACAACAAACGCAGCGCTTAAAAGAATGGCAAACTTTCCGTAGTATTGTTGCGAAACTGAGAAGCCCTGAAGGCTGTCCGTGGGACCGCGAGCAGACGCATGAGTCCTTAAGTCCATATTTGATCGAAGAAGCGCATGAGCTGCTTCAGGCAATTCAAGAAGGTGATGATGAAGCGATTGCTGATGAATTGGGCGATGTATTGCTGCAAGTGTTCTTGCATGCTCAAATCGGTCAAGATAACGGCTATTTCCAATTAGAAGATGTACTTGAAGCGGTTAGTGCGAAAATGATTCGTCGTCACCCGCACGTTTTTGGTGATGTTTCGGTTGACGATTCTGAGCAAGTTATCGCTAATTGGCAAGAAATCAAAGCACAGGAAAAACCGGCAGCAGATTCTGTATTAGAAGGCCAAGAACGATTTAGTTCTTCTTTAACAACGTCATTTAATTATCAAAAAAAAGCAGCGAAGGTCGGATTCAGTTGGCCGGATGCAGCAGCAGCTTGGGATAAATTTCAAGAAGAATTGAAGGAGTTCCAGCAAGAAATAGCGAATGGTTCCAAAGCTCGTCAATTAGATGAATTGGGTGATTTACTGTTTACCTTAGTGAATCTTGCACGATTCTTTGATTTGTCACCGGAAGAAGCGATGATGCAAGCGAATCAGAAGTTCAAAAGTCGTTTCCATTATGTTGAACAGCAAGTAACACAAGGAACCGGTGATTTTAGTGATTATTCGCTAGAGCAGTTAGATGTATTTTGGAACCAAGCCAAATTATTGGCAAGAAAGGAAGACTGAAATGAGATTAGATAAATTTCTAAAAGTATCCCGGTTGATCAAACGCCGTACGTTAGCCAAGCAAGTAGCTGACCAAGGTCGCATACTAGTAAATGGCAATAAAGCGAAAGCCAGCTCAGTTATTAAAGAAAATGATGAACTGCAAATTCGTTTTGGTCAAAAAATCGTAACGGTACGTATTGATCGGCTGAAAGAAATAGCGAAAAAAGAAGAAGCTGTTACGATGTACACCATCTTAAAAGAAGAAAAGCTAGAAAAAGTTGAGCCTGAATTTATTGATGACGAAGCGTAAAAACAGAAAAAGCCTTAGGGGTCCAATGATTCCTAAGGCTTTTTTCTGCTTATTTATCAGCCATCAATGCAACGAGAATTGCTTTTTGTGCATGCAACCGATTTTCAGATTGCTGGAAAATGACGGACTGCGAACCTTCTAAAATAGCAGTGGTCACTTCTTCCTCACGGTGAGCGGGCAAACAATGCATGAAGATGTAATCGGTCTTAGCGTGTTTGACGAGGTTTTCGTTTACTTGAAAGCCTTGGAAATGTTGGAAACGTTCAATGGTTTCCTGCTCTTGTCCCATACTTGCCCAGACATCCGTATAAATGGCGTCACTTCCACTAACCGCTTGTTCTGGGTTGTCTGTAATTTCAATGGTTGAACCGGTATATTGTGCGATCTGTTTTGCTAAAGCGATCATTTCTGGTTTTGGAGCATAGGCGATTGGAGAAGCAATGCTTATATCCATGCCGACTTTAGCGGCACCGATCATTAACGAGTTAGCTACATTATTGCCGTCTCCGATATAGGCCATTTTTTTGCCTTTTAAGGTACCGAAATGCTCAAGTATCGTCATCAAATCAGCCATCACTTGGCACGGATGATAGTCATCGGTTAATCCGTTAATGACAGGAATTGAACTAAAATCTGCTAGTTCTTGAACGCTAGATTGATGAAACGTACGAATCATTAGTCCGTCTAAATAACCTGACAAAACACGTCCGGTATCAGCAATGGTTTCTCCACGTCCAAGTTGTGTGTCTTGTGAACTCAAGAACATAGCGTTGCCACCAAGTTGAAGCATACCAGCTTCAAATGAAACACGCGTACGCGTCGAAGATTTTTCGAAAATCATGCCCAGCACTTTGCCTTGTAACAGCGGTAAATATTTGTTTTCAGGTTTTTTTAATTCAATAGCGAGATTTAGTAAATCCATAATTTCATCTGTGCTGTAATCTTTCAAAGACAAGAAATTTTCCTGGATAATCGATGGTGCAAATGGGGTGGTCATTGTCATTTTGCAAGCACTCCTTTTGATAGTGAGAGAATGGATGAATAGGTTCCGTTAAAGGCAGCCACTGTTTCAGGACGTGTCCACACGTGAAGACGGTGAATGGCTGCTTGCTTCGCATTCGTGCTTTCCGGATCAGGGGCAAAGTCGATATAAGCTTTTTTCGATTCCGTTTTCAACCAGTCCTCAAAAGGCATAACGGTCTCGGTGACAATACGAAAGCCCAGTGCTTGCCAGGGAGCGAGATCTACGTAATCGACTGACTGTTCTGCAACAAAAATCGTCCCACCGGAAGAGAGCTCCGCCAATTGAACGGAAGCGCCGTTTAAGGCTTTTGCTAAGGCGGTATCTAAATTCGGGCTTGTTCCAATCACTTCACCTGTCGACATCATTTCAGGTGACAAGATAGGAGAGAGACCAGGCAATTTAATATGAGAAAAGACTGGTGCTTTAACCGTATACTCAGGCTGTCCGTTATAGGTTTTTCCGATAGCTAGTTTTTCAAAAGGCACTCCGAGCAATAAAGCCGTGGCGTGTTGAACGAGTGGCACATCGGTCACTTTGGAGCTAATGGGAGCTGTACGAGAGGCCCGTGGGTTAATTTCCATGACAAATAATTGTTCGTTTTCGTAAACGAATTGAATATTGAATAAGCCGGTATAATTCATATTTCTAGCGACATGCGTCGCAGTGTCAGAAAGTTCTTGTAGTGCCTTTTCCGATAACGATACAGGTGGCGTTATCGCGATGCTATCGCCCGAGTGAACGCCGGTTCCTTCAACATGTTCAAACAAGGCAGAAATCCAGACATGCTCGCCATCGGTTAAGATGTCGGCTTCGACTTCTTTACCGGTAATAAAATGATCTACTAGTACAGGGAATGTCATCGTTGTTTGTTGCAACCATTTGGTAAGTTCGGTTTCGTTGTGCAAAACAATCATGCCGCGTCCACCGATAACATAGGATGGTCGCAGTAGCACTGGGAAGCCGAGGGCGCGAGCAGCTGGAATGACAGCAGCAGCATCAAGTGCTGTTTTACCAGGGATTGTCGGTAAGTCGATCGATTCTAGGAAGGCATAAAAACGATCACGGTCTTCCATTTGATCTAACAAATCAACTGTCGATCCAAGAACTGTAATGCCTGCTTCTTGCAAGGCCGCCGCAACGTTTAGTGAAGTTTGCCCACCGAACTGAAGAATTACTTGAGTAATGCCTTCAAAATCCAAGACATTGAGAATATCTTCGGGTGTGATGGGCTCAAAATAAAGAGCGTCTGCCACTTCGTAATCAGTGCTAACCGTTTCCGGATTGTTGTTAATCATAATGGCTTCGTAGCCTAGCTTTTGTGCAGCCAGAACACTATGCACACAGCAATAGTCAAACTCAATGCCTTGTCCGATTCGGATGGGTCCAGAACCCACAACTGCTACTTTTTTCTTGTGATGAGCCCGTGTAACGTCTGAAACGCCTTGCCATGTCGAATAAAAATAATTTGTATCCGATTGGAACTCAGCGGCACACGTATCGATCATTCGATAAGTGGGTGTTACTTGCCAAAGTCGGCGTTGTCCCCAAATCTCTGAACAAGGAATCGTCCATAAGTCAGCCAATTGCTGATCACTGAAACCGAGCTTTTTGGCCTTCAAAAGACGAGTGCGCGTCATGCTGTTCCAGTCCAATTGCTGAAGCTCTTGCCATTCTGTGACGATAGTAGCCATTACAAACAAGAAGTATGGTGTGATGCCTGTAAGGTTATGAAGCGAGTCGGTGGACTTGCCGCGTAGTAGCAATTCGAAGAGTACGAACAAACGACGATCATCGGCTTTATTTGCTAATTCGCATAAATATTCTGTAGAAAATTCCGAAAGTGCTACCAGGCGAAAGCCATCAATTGGCAATTCAAGTGAACGAATCGCTTTTTGCAGGGCCGCTTCCATGGACCTTTCGATTGCCATTACTTCGCCAGTCGCTTTCATTTGAGTGCCGAGTACGCGATCCGCTTGTGGAAATTGATCGAAAGGCCAGCGCGGGATTTTGACCGCCACATAATCCAATGCGGGTTCGAAACTGGCGAATGTCGTGCCGGTTACTGGGTTTTTCAATTCGGCCAATGTATAGCCAATTGCTAATTTCGCAGCGATTCGAGCGATTGGGTAACCGGTTGCTTTTGAAGCGAGAGCAGAAGAACGGCTGACCCGCGGATTGACTTCGATTAAATAATAAGCCGAAGTTTCCGGGTGTAGCGCAAACTGCACATTGCAAGCGCCGATAATACCGAGGGCTTCAATAATGTGAATAGACGCGCTACGCAGCATATGGAAATCTTTGTCGTTCAAAGTTTGACTGGGTGCTACTACAATTGAGTCACCGGTATGCACACCAACAGGATCTAGATTTTCCATATTGCAGATAGTGATGCATGTGCCATCTACGTCGCGCATTACTTCATATTCGATTTCTTTATAACCGGCAATGCTGATTTCTACTAAACATTGTTTAATAGGACTGGCACTTAATCCTTGCTTGACCAGCTTGATATAGGTTTTTTCATCTTCGGCAATTCCACCACCAAAGCCGCCGAGCGTATAAGCAGGCCGCACGATGAGAGGGTAACCGGCTGAAGTCGCAAATGCTAATGCCCCTTCAACTGAATAAATGATGTCACTGTCTGGAACAGGTTCACCTAACTGCTGCATTAACGAGCGAAACTGCTCACGGTCTTCGGCTTGCTTGATGGCTTTCATGTCAGTGCCAAGCAAAGTGACGCCATATTGAGTCAGGATGCCCGAATCAGATAAAGTCATCGCCAAGTTTAAACCGGTTTGACCGCCAACTGTTGCAAGCAATCCATCGGGACGTTCTTTTTCAATAATGGCAGTAATGCTATCCAAAGTCAGTGGCTCAAAGTAGACACGATCGGCAATGGATTTGTCGGTCATAATCGTTGCGGGATTATTGTTGATTAAAATGACAGAGATGCCTTCTTCTTTTAAAGCAACACAAGCCTGTGTACCCGAATAATCGAACTCTGCTGCCTGGCCGATAACGATAGCACCAGACCCAATGACTAACACTTTTTTGATTTGTTGCTGTTTAGGCATACAGTTTCGCTCCTTCTTGCTGGTGAATCACCGCCAAAAATTGCTGGAACAATTCAAGATGATCAGTGGGACCAGGTGCTGCTTCTGGATGAAATTGAACAGTAGTTATGGGCAAAGTATCGTGAATGAGCCCTTCAATGCTGTCGTCGTTGACGTTCTTATAAAGTACAGAAAAAGGGATATTGGTTAAACTATCGTTTTCGACCACATAGCTATGGTTTTGTGAACTCATGCTGACACGTTTTGTCTGCATGTTCATAACCGGATGATTGGCTCCACGATGACCATAGACAAGCTTAGTTGTTTTCGCGCCAAATGCCGAAGCAAGTACTTGATGACCGAGGCAAATACCGAGACTTGGATAGCGCTCAGCCCAGTCACGATAGATAGGCAACAACTGTTGAAGAGCGGCTGGGTCTCCAGGACCATTGGAGAAAAGTAAGCCATCAAGCTCTAGTGAATCAAGCTTTTCTGTCGGCGTTGCGTAAGGCACAATGGTTACTTTACAATCCAACTTCAGCAGCTCTTTTAAAATGGAGGATTTGTAATGAAAATCAATCAATCCTATGTGGATAGAGCCACAGCCGATCGTTTGAATTTCTTCAGTTTCTTCAATAGGTGAAAAAAAGTGGGTTTTTATAGCTTGCCACTCTAGCTCAGACGAGGAATCGTGAATTAATTGCGACTGCATGGTTCCGGAGTCGCGAACATGTTGAATAAGGGTACGTGTATCGACGTCGCTGAAAATCGGAACTTCATGACTATTAGCAAACTCTGCAAGTGAAATCGCCCCATCAGGGAGTGGTCCTTCGTACAATCCTGAAACAATGATGCCAGCTACTTGAATAACGTCAGACTGTGCATACAGAGATTGAATTCCGTATTGACCAATAAGTGGAAAGGAAAATACAATGATTTGGTCTTTATAAGACGGATCTGTTAAAACTTCTTCGTAGCCAGTCATGCCTGTGAAAAAGACGATTTCTCCTTGAATAGCAGAAGCTTTACCGTACCAACGTCCTTTAAATGCTGTCCCATTCGATAATGTCAATAAACCTGTCATTTATTCCCCTCCAAATTTTATTCATTAATTATGTATATTTATAAAATAAGAATTAAAATTTAAACTAAAAATCATCCGTTAGCATAGATAAAAAGATAATGATTAGTATTATATGTCTGTATAAAAATTAAGTCAACTGTATTTTTATGATATTAAAAAATTGTATTTCGCCGATTAATGGAGGAAAGAAGTGAAAATAGGGAAAATTATTGAAAAAGCTTATCATATCAAGGGATTTCATGTATAATAATGACAAAGTTAGTATGGAAGGAGAGCGGGTCATGAGTTTGAAGAGAGACAACAAGGCGGAAAAGCGCGAAGTCACCTCAATTCGCAATGACTATGTCCGTTCGGTAGAAGTAGAGGAAGCACGCAAATCGGCTCACAGAGTACGATTATTTAGAAGACTGTCAGTTTTTGGATTAATGATTCTGGTGGCTACGATTTGGATTGGTTCGACTATTTATGCACAAACACAAACAATCTCTGAAAAAGCACAACTTCGTGAGGAAGCACTGATAGAACTTAAAGAAGTTGAAAAGCAGCAAGATCAGCTACAAGAACAAATTTTGTTATTAAATGATGAAGAGTATTTAGCTAAGCTGGCACGTAAGGATTACTTTCTTTCAGAAGAAGGAGAGATCATTTTTACCACGCCACATGATGAAAATAAAGATGAAGAAAAACCAGCAGAAAAAGAGTAGTCAGTTGACACTCTTTTTTTGATGGTTATAATAAAAAGTGGGACAAGTCCCGCAAAATGACAGCGTGACCCAGAATTTTGGAGTCACCTTAATTTTTAAGGAGGAGCATTTTTTTTATGTCGATTGAAGTAGGCAGCAAGTTAGAAGGTAAAGTCACAGGTATTACAAACTTTGGAGCATTTGTTCAGCTTCCAACTGGTGCAACAGGCCTCGTGCATATAAGTGAAGTCGCTGACAACTATGTAAAAGATATTAACGATCATCTTAAAGTTGGCGAAATGGTAGAAGTGAAAGTCATGAATGTAGAAGCAGACGGTAAGATCGGCCTTTCCATTCGTAAAGCGAAGCCACAACCAGCCGGCGGCACAGAACGACCACAACGCCCACGCCCAAGCAATAATCGTTCATTTGAACGCGCTCCAAAAGAGAACTTTGAAACGAAAATGGCAAAGTTCTTGAAAGACAGCGAAGAAAATATGACGACTTTGAAGCGCGCTACTGAATCTAAGCGCGGCGGCAGAGGGGCAAAAAGAGGCTAACTTGCTAGCTGTTTTAATAGTATAGGGAAATGCTTCAACACAGCTAGAAATTGATATTGAAACGCTTCTCACCATGGGGAGCGTTTTTTTTTATGTCTGGGTATTGATTTTTTGAAACAAAAAAAGCAGCACCCTTGAAGGGTACTGCTTTAAAGTAAACTATGATGGCGGCAGAGGGGATCGAACCCCCGACCTCACGGGTATGAACCGTACGCTCTAGCCAGCTGAGCTACGCCGCCTTGTTTAAACGAACATTTAATAGCATACTATTGAATGTTCGGTCTGTCAATTACTAATTCAAAACAATTTAGTCCACCTTCTCAATAAATGTATTAAAAGTGGAGATAGGCAGGTGAAATGAAGAAATGAAAAACTTTCAAGAGTTACTGATGCACTATAGTAAAAAGCATAAGTTATTTCAAGAAGGAGACAAGGTGCTTGTCGGTTGTTCAGGTGGAATCGATTCCATGGTGTTACTTCATTTTTTGAATGCACAAAAAGAGGAACTGGGTATTTCAGTTGTGGCAGTCCATGTAGACCATATGCTAAGAGGCGAAGAATCGCATCAAGATCATCTGTTTACACAAGCAACAGCTATGCGGTGGGGAGTTGAATGCTTTAGTCGAGCTATTCCGATTCTAAAAATTTTAGAAGAACAAGGCGGCAATAAGCAGCAATTGTGCCGATCCGAACGCTATGCCTATTTCTTGAAAATCATGAAGCAGACGGGCGCTAATAAGTTTGCTACAGCGCATCATGCAGACGATCAACTTGAGACAATCCTCATGTCAGGGTTGAGAGGCAGTCTTCAAGATGGTGCTTTTGGCATTCAAGCGAGCCGGCCTTTCGGAGACGGTTTTTTAATTCGTCCTCAATTGGCGGTAGATAAAGATCAAATTTCAGCTTACGCCAATTTTTATGAAATTCCGTACCGAGAAGATTCGAGTAATAGTGAAATAACATATGCACGGAATCGCTTGCGCAAGCGGATTTTACCACTTCTCAAAGAAGAGAATAAAGAAGTCTCTCAGAATTTCGTAGAACTCGCTGAAGACATGCAGCAAGATCAGCAATTTCTTCAGGAGTTGACTAAAGACAAACTGCAACGGTTGATTCAGAGAAGAGATGGAGCAATTATGTTGTCTGCCAAAAGTTTCAGAGTTGAGGCGCGTGCTTTACAAAAAAGAATGGTTCTACTACTATTAAACTATCTATATAATCCGAAGCGAGTTCCTGTGACGAGACAACTGGTCGAACAACTGCAGGAAATGATGCAAAGTTCATCTGGCACTGTCTTTTTGCATTTGCCGCAAAATTATATAGCAACACGTCAATACGATTTGGTTGTCTTCAAACAGCAATCGCTAAGGCAACAGGATACACTCGCACCTATTGCTATTGAAGCAGACTGGACACCCGTTTACAGTGGATGTCGTTACAAAATAATGCCTACTGCGCAATTTGAAAAAGTTGAAAACGCCGTAATTTGGTATTTTCAAGCACCAAAAGATTCTACATTCTTTTTGCGGAGCAGAGAACCGGGTGATCGGATTCAGCTAGCTGGGATGGATCAGCCAAAAAAACTGGCACGTTTAATGATTGATGAAAAAATCCCTATGCCTAGGAGAGAAAATTGGCCTGTCATTGCGACGGACACAAATGAACTGTTATTAGTGCCAGGCTTACGGTCATCTTCCGTAATTAGTCAGCATAAGCGCGGTGGAGATAATTGGGTACTAATTGAACAATTATATAGCATGTAAAACAAGGAATATTAGGAGGTCCACTATGTTACAGAACGATATTAAAGAAATATTGATTAGCGAAGAACAGCTACAGGACAAAGCACGTGAACTGGGAGCTATATTAACAGAGGA
Organism: Planococcus sp. S3-L1; assembly: GCF_030063085.1. Classification (NCBI taxonomy): domain Bacteria; kingdom Bacillati; phylum Bacillota; class Bacilli; order Caryophanales; family Caryophanaceae; genus Planococcus; species Planococcus sp. S3-L1. The sequence continues at coordinate 40,261 of NZ_JASISN010000025.1, forward strand.
TTACAAAGATAAATATCCATTAGCTATTGGGGTATTAAAAGGTGCAATGCCGTTCATGGGAGATTTGATGAAGCGCATTGATGGTTTTGTTGAAATGGATTTCATGGACGTCTCGAGTTATGGGAATGCCACTGTTTCTTCTGGGGAAGTTAAAATCGTTAAAGATTTGAACGCTAGTGTCGAAGGACGCGATCTGCTAATTATTGAAGACATCATCGATAGTGGAAAAACACTTAGCTATTTAGTGGACCTATTCAAATACCGCAAAGCAAAATCGATTAAAATCGTTACCTTGCTGGATAAACCAACTGGACGAAAAGTAGATTTGAAAGCTGATTACGTTGGGTTTGAAGTGCCGGATGCATTTGTTGTAGGTTATGGACTGGATTTTGCAGAAAGATACCGGAATCTGCCTTACATCGGTGTTTTAAAGCCATCGATTTACGCTGAACAAGAAGAATAGACAATGATCGTTCACAGTCTGGGGATTTAACGGCGAGAATAAGGGCTTTTCGTTGTATGCTGAAATGTTCCTATGGTAGTATTTAGTATAGTTTTAGGGAAACTTTATGAGGAGGCGCGGGATGAATCGGATATTTCGATACACCATATTTTATTTACTGATTTTCCTAGTTATTATCGGGATTCTGGGTACTTTCAACAATAGCAACCAGCCGACTGAAAATATAGGATATAACGAATTTTTGGAAGCACTTGAAGATGGCAAAATTGAAGAAGTCAAAATTCAGCCAGATGCAATGGTCTATGAAGTGACAGGGAAGATGACTGGATATGAAGACGGTCAGTCGTTTGTTACGAATATTCCGCTAGAAAATGAAGCGTTGACTGCTGAAATTGATGCGGTTGCAAAAACGCAAGACGGTGTTGAAGTTGAATATGTGAAAGCTCCACAAACCAGTGGTTGGGTTTCATTTTTCACAGGTATCATCCCGTTCATTATCATCTTTATTCTTTTCTTCTTCTTACTTAACCAATCACAAGGTGGCGGAGGCGGCCGTGTGATGAACTTTGGTAAAAGCAAAGCGAAGTTATATGATGATCAGAAACAAAAAGTTCGTTTTAATGATGTAGCAGGCGCAGATGAAGAAAAACAAGAACTTGTCGAAGTTGTTGACTTCTTGAAAGATCCGCGTAGATTTGCTGACATCGGCGCTCGCATTCCAAAAGGGATTTTGCTTGTTGGACCTCCGGGTACTGGTAAAACCTTGTTGGCACGTGCTGTTGCTGGAGAATCAGGTGTTCCTTTCTTCTCTATCAGTGGTTCAGATTTTGTTGAGATGTTCGTTGGTGTCGGAGCTTCTCGAGTTCGTGATTTATTTGAAAACGCGAAGAAAAATGCACCTTGTATTATTTTCATCGATGAAATTGACGCAGTTGGACGTCAACGTGGCGCTGGCCTCGGTGGTGGACATGATGAACGTGAACAAACATTGAACCAGTTATTGGTAGAGATGGATGGCTTTGGTGTAAACGAAGGCGTCATTATTGTTGCTGCAACGAACCGTCCAGACATTTTGGATCCGGCTCTACTTCGTCCAGGTCGTTTTGACCGTCAGATTACTGTAGGTCGTCCAGATGTTAAAGGTCGCGAAGAAGTTCTTAAAGTACATGCGCGCAACAAACCGCTTGAAGAAAACGTTGATTTAAAAGCAATCGCTCAACGTACTCCTGGATTCTCAGGTGCGGATTTAGAGAATTTATTGAACGAAGCAGCACTCGTTGCAGCTCGTCGCAATAAACTTAAAATTGATATGTCCGATCTTGACGAAGCATCTGACCGTGTTATTGCGGGTCCTGCTAAGAAAAATCGTGTCATTTCGAAAAAAGAACGCAATATCGTGGCATTCCACGAAGCAGGTCATACCGTTATCGGATTAACGCTTGATGATGCTGAAACAGTCCATAAAGTAACCATCGTTCCCCGTGGGCAAGCTGGCGGCTATGCGGTCATGCTACCAAAAGAAGATCGTTACTTTATGACAAAACCTGAACTGCTTGATAAGATTTCCGGTTTACTAGGCGGACGTGTAGCTGAAGACATCATGTTCGGTGAAGTATCTACCGGCGCTCATAACGATTTCCAACGTGCGACGGCAATTGCCCGCAGCATGGTAACGGAATACGGAATGAGTGACAAGATTGGTCCAGTTCAATTCGGTACAGCACAAGGCGGTAACGTATTCTTAGGGCGTGACTTTAACTCTGAACAAAATTATTCAGATGCCATTGCCTTTGAAATCGATCAGGAAATGCAACGAATCATCAAGGAGCAATATATTCGTACAAAAGAAATTCTGACTGAAAAGAAAGAACTTCTTGAATTGATTGCGACTACATTGCTTGAAGTGGAAACTTTAGATGCAGGTCAGATTTTGCATTTGAAAGATCACGGTACACTTCCTGAACGTGATTACGAAACATTAAACGGTGATTTCGGAGACGACAGCAAACCCGATTTGACTAAAGACAGTGACGTTTCGGAAGCTGTAGGTGCTCCGTCTGATCCTTCAGCAGGAGATTTACCATCTGCAGAAGGCGAAGCGGCTCCTGTAAGAGATTCGATTCAAGAAGAACGTAAATAACAAAAACAACAAGCTGGTTGCCCATTCCCTTTTGAGGGGACAGGCAATCAGCTTTTTGCTTTCTTTAAATTATGGTATGATGTTTTGGAAATTCGTCAACAAGTGAGGGTAAATGATGATACTCGTATTAGATGCTGGAAATACAACGATTGTTCTGGGCGTTTACGACCAGGATCAGCTATTGCACCATTGGCGTATGGCAACTCTTCGCCACAAAACAGAAGATGAATACGGAATGCAAATCAAAGCATTTCTAGATGAAGCAGGATTAACGTTTTCATCAATAAATGGTATTATTATGTCTTCTGTTGTGCCACCGATTATGTCTATGTTAGAGCGTATGTGTCAAAAATATTTTCGAGTAACGCCGATGATTGTTGGACCCGGTGTCAAAACAGGTCTCAATATTAAGTATGACAATCCTCGTGAAGTCGGTGCCGACCGGATTGTCAACGCGGTAGCCGCCATTCACGAATACGGTGGTCCGTTAATTGTTGTGGACTTTGGTACGGCCAACACCTTCTGTTATATTGATGAAAAGCAGCAGTATATGGGAGGTGCCATTGCACCTGGCATTAACATTTCAACAGAGGCGCTATATGCTCGTGCCTCTAAATTGCCGCGGATTGAAATCGCTACTCCAGATCATGTAGTAGGCAGAAATACCATTTCCGCTATGCAAGCTGGTATTGTCTACGGTTACGTAGGTCAAGTAGAAGGAATCGTGACGCGAATGAAAAAGCACAGCAAAGAAAAGCCGATAGTGATTGCGACGGGTGGTATGGCTTCTTTAATTGCTAACGAAACAACAGTCATCGACTATGTAGATCCTTTTTTAACAGTAAGAGGACTGTATTTAATTTACAAACGCAACCAAGCGTAAAGAAAGGGACGATAAATGTGTCAGATTATTTAGTTCGCGGCCTCGGTTTTAATGGGAGCGTCCGTGCATTTGCGGTAGATAGTACGAAAACAGTAGGAGAAGCGCAGCGTCGTCACATGATGTGGCCAACCGCGTCAGCGGCATTAGGACGTGCCATGACAGGTGGCGTTATGCTAGGGGCTATGTTGAAAGGTGACGATAAAGTAACCATCAAAATTGAAGGTGGCGGACCAGTTGGCGCGTTGCTAGTCGATAGCAATGCCAAAGGTGGCGTTCGTGGATATGTCTCTAACCCGCAAACTCATTTCGATTTAAACGCACAAGGGAAATTGGATGTTAGTCGTGCAGTTGGTACAACCGGCATGATGTCAGTCGTGAAAGATTTGGGAATGCGCGATAATTTTACAGGTCAAACGCCAATTGTTTCGGGAGAAATTGCAGAAGATTTCACTTATTATTTTGCTACATCTGAACAAGTACCTTCGTCAGTTGGGCTGGGTGTATTGGTAGATACAGACAACTCAATTTTGGCGGCGGGTGGATTTGTTATTCAATTGATGCCAAATGTTGACGATGAAACAATCACGCAAATCGAAGAACACTTGGCCGGTATCGAGCCTGTGTCGCATATGATTCAGCGCGGCTTATCACCAGAAGAAATTCTTGAAGCGGTTCTTGGAGAAGGAAATGTTCAAATTCTTGATAAAATGCCGGTACATTTCGACTGCAATTGTTCCAAAGATCGTTTCGCAACAGCTATTCTAGGGCTTGGGAAAAAGGAAATCCAAGACATGATCGATGAAGACGGAATGGCAGAAGCACAATGCCATTTCTGTTTAGAAACGTATCATTATTCCAAAGAGGAACTTGAGTCGTTTATTAATGAGCTCCAATTATAATAACCGTCGACCTGTATCACCGGCAGATACAGCGAAGCCGAAAAGACATTTAAAAACCAAGCCGGTACTGATGATCATAGGGATCTTGCTATTAGCCAATTTTTTGTGGTTTATTGCTTGGTTAATTCCAAATGGTACCGGAAAGGTCGAAGAAGTCGCTTCAGTTAACGGACAAGCTGTTACACGTGAGCAATGGCTGGCTTCTATGGAAGAACAGCATGGTCGCGAAGCGTTACTCGAGTTGGTCAATGAAAAAGTCATGGCAACAGCAGCTAAGGATTATGGAATTGAAGTAAGTGATAAAGAAATTGACTTGGAATTGGCGCTTCTTCGATCATCACAAGACGGTACAGAAACAGCGTTGTATGCAACAGACGAAACGCGTCAACGCGAAAAAATAAAAGCGCAATTGATTTTAGAAAAAGTGCTGACAAAAGACGTCGTTATTGAAGATGATGAAATCAAGGCGTTTTACGACGATAATCAATCACTTTATGATGTTAAAAATTCATACCGTACGCAAATGATTGTCTTAAATTCATCAGCAGAGGCGGAAGAAACCATTGCAGAGCTCGAAAAAGGCTCTTCATTTGAAGCGACTGCTCGTGAACGTTCCATCGACAGTGCGACTGGAAACCTTGGTGGCGACATTGGTTATATTTCTAATGGCGAACCGGGGATAGATGCCAATATTGCCAAAGCGGTTACAAAAGTAGAGGTAGGTGGATGGTCATCTCCGCTGGCGCTTGAAAATGGCAAAACAGCCATTATTTCTGTTACAGAAAAAGTAGATGGCCAAACGTTTTCTTATGAGGATGTGGCAGGTCATATTAGCCGTGAGCTAGCGCTTGAGCAATTGCCGCAATCAGTATCACCAGAAGCTTTTTGGCAAGAGTTTGATGCTACTTGGTTTTACGGAGAATAGATTTTCACTAGACGTTTCGTGATGAAACGTCTTTTTTTATGAATTCACGAAGTTTGACAAAGTGTCTACAGTATTGCTAACATTAACTTTATTAAAGTCGACAAATTTACTAGGGATTAGGAGTGTTGGAGATGGCGAGAGTGGGAAATTCAATTACCGACTTGATTGGGCAAACACCAATCGTAAAATTAAATCGCTTAACGGGTCCTGAAGATGCTGATGTTTATTTGAAATTAGAATACTTCAATCCTGGTAGCAGTGTTAAAGATCGTATAGCGCTTGCAATGATTGAAGCGGCTGAGAAGTCCGGTGAGTTAAAAGAAGGTGATACCATCATTGAACCGACAAGTGGCAACACCGGAATTGGCTTAGCGATGATCGCGGCAGCGAAAGGTTATAAATCTGTGTTAGTGATGCCGGAGACAATGAGTATGGAGCGCCGTAATTTATTGCGTGCCTACGGAGCAGACTTGATTTTAACACCAGGTCCAGATGGTATGAACGGTCCAAATGGTGCGATTAAAACAGCTGAAAAAAATGCAGCTGAACACGGATGGTATATGCCGCAACAATTCAATAATGAAGCAAATCCGGAAGTGCACCGGTTAACGACGGGTCCTGAAATCGTTGAAACGATGGGCGATCAATTGGATGCTTTCATTGCAGGGATTGGGACAGGTGGTACGATTACGGGCGCAGGCCAAGTGTTAAAAGAAAAATATCCTAAAATAAGTATAGTGGCAGTAGAACCTACGGATTCTGCAGTTTTGTCAGGTGGTAAGCCAGGACCACATAAAATTCAAGGTATTGGAGCTGGCTTCATACCATCTGTGCTAAACACCAAAGTCTATGATGAAATTATCCAAGTAACCAACGATCAATCATATGCAACAGCTCGTCAAGCAGCGCGTGAAGAAGGCATTCTCGGAGGGGTATCTTCGGGTGCTGCCATCTACGCTGCACTTCAAGTTGCTAAGCGATTGGGTAAAGGCAAAAAAGTGTTGGCGATTATTCCGTCTAATGGAGAACGCTACTTAAGTACACCGCTGTATCAATTCGACGAATCAAATTAAAAGATAAAAAGAGCAGGCCTATGCTGCTCTTTTTTTATGGGAAAAAACTGATCAATTGAGGTAAAATGAAGGCGTGCTTGCATTTTCAAGAAGCAATACATCTTCCAAGTTTGGACGTGAACGTTTATGGAAATCAATTTTACGAATAAAACGCTCGTCATGGGTATATTAAATGTCACACCAGATTCTTTTTCTGATGGTGGTAAGTACGCGGGTGTCGAACAGGCATTGAGTCACGCTAAACAGATGGTAGAAGAGGGTGTGGATATTATTGATGTAGGGGGTGAATCTACACGCCCGGGCCATGTCCGGATTTCAGATCAAGAAGAAATTGAGCGGATTGTGCCAGTCATCAAAGCTTTACGAGAACATTTTGATGTATTGATCTCTGTCGATACGTATAAATCGCGTGTAGCGGATGCGGCTATTGCTGCTGGAGCCCATATTATAAATGATATTTGGGGGGCGAAGTTTGATCCGTTAATTGCGAGTGTGGCTGCTAAATGGAACGTCCCTATGATCCTTATGCATAACCGACATCATGCGTCCTATTCGAATTTCCGAGAAGACATGATGCAGGATTTAAGTGAAAGTATTGAAATTGCTTTAGCTGCCGGCGTGCGTAAAGAGCATATTTGGCTCGATCCAGGTGTTGGTTTTGCTAAAACAGTAACGCAAAACCTCCAAGCGATTCAGTTGGTTGAGCAAATGGTGGAATTGGGTTATCCCATTCTTCTGGGTACCTCAAGAAAGTCATTCATTGGAAAAATTCTAGACACCACTGTTGAAGAACGCTTAGAAGGTTCGCTCGCAACGATTTGTTGTGGCATAAGTCACGGATGTCACGTGGTTCGTGTGCACGATGTAAAAGAAACGGTGCGCACAGTTCGAATGATGGACGCGTTAACGGGCAAGCGCCCATATAAGGAGGAGAAATAATGGATTTTATTCACGTAAACGATATGGAATTTTATGGTTACCACGGTGTATTTCCTGAAGAAACAAAATTAGGTCAACGATTTCGTATGACGGTTTCATTGGCAGTGGACCTTCAGCAAGCTGGAGAGACTGACGCTCTAGAACATACAGTGCATTACGGAGAAGTCTATGAAGCTTGCCGTTCAATTGTCGAAGGAGAGCCCAAGAAATTGGTGGAAGCTGTAGCGGAAAGTGTAGCTAGCCGAATTCTAACAGATTTTCCTTTAGTGCAAGGCGTTCGTGTACAACTAATCAAACCAGATCCACCGATTCCCGGTCACTATAAATCCGTGGCCATTGACTTAACGCGAGGAAAGTTCGCATGAACCAAAGTTATTTATCACTCGGCTCAAATATGGGTGACCGTTTCGAAATGTTAAGGCAAGCTGTCTTGCAACTTTCAACATTCCCGTCCATTACAGTTACGCGCATTTCTTCTCTGTATGAAACAGATCCTGTGGGATATAAAGAGCAAGAGCCTTTCTTAAATATGGTCGTCCAACTCGAAACGGAATTAAATGCAGTCAAATTATTGGATGTTTGCCAGAAGATTGAACAAAATTTAAATCGTAAGCGCCTTATTAGGTGGGGGCCACGGACAATAGATCTTGATATTTTATTGTATAATCAAGATAATATAAAAAATGACAGACTTATTGTTCCACATCCACGAATGGATGAACGGGCTTTCGTTATCGTGCCACTACTCGAAATAAACCAGGAATTTAAAGTGGAAGATAATTTCGAAGTAGACGGTGTTCGTTTATGGAAGTCCTATAAAGACATTGAAATGTTTTTGCAAGACGTACGAATGGAGTTGTAACAGAAATTCCGTTCGGAAGAATTGGTGGACTCAAAAGCTTTTCGCAACACAGTATAGAAGTTGCCACAAATTCGTGGCAGCTTTTTTATGTAGTATGGTAAGAAATTGTGTACAATAGAGAAATACATGAATGAGATTTAGTGTTAAACAGATAAAGGAGTGTAGGGCATGTCAGAAGAATTAAACGATCAATTGGTAGTTAGACGTCAAAAAATGCAGAACTTCCGAGACAACGGAATGGATCCATTCGGTGGACGATTCGAACGGACGCACTTGTCGCAAGAAATCATTGAGCAATATGGAGAGCTTTCTAAAGAAGAGTTAGAAGAAGCATCGTACGAAGTAGTTATTGCCGGACGAGTTATGACCAAGCGTGGAAAAGGGAAAGCTGGATTTGCCCATATTCAAGACTTAAAAGGCCAAATTCAAATTTACGTTCGTAAAGATGCTATTGGCGAAGAAGCTTACGAGTTTTACAATACAGTTGATCTAGGAGATATCCTAGGGATTAAAGGGGTTGTATTTAAAACAAATGTAGGAGAACTCTCTATTAAAGCAAAAGAAGTGGAATTCCTTACAAAGGCATTACGTCCTTTACCTGAAAAATTCCATGGCTTAAAAGATATAGAGCAACGTTACCGTCAACGTTATTTGGATTTGCTGACAAGCGAATCTAGCAAAGAGACCTTTATCCTTCGTAGCCGCATCATTCAATCTATGCGCCGCTATTTAGATAACGCAGGATTTTTAGAAGTGGAAACGCCTATGCTTCATTCAATCGCAGGAGGAGCGGCTGCAAAACCATTCGTAACTCATCACAATGCGTTGGATATGGAATTGTATATCCGCATTGCAATTGAACTTCATCTAAAGCGATTAATTGTTGGTGGTTTAGAGAAAGTATATGAAATTGGTCGTGTTTTCCGTAACGAAGGAATATCAACTCGTCATAACCCGGAATTTACGATGCTGGAACTATATGAAGCTTATGCAGATTATAATGACATTATGGCTCTTACTGAAAATTTAGTTGCGCATATTGCCCAAGAAGTGCTTGGAACAACTACGGTACAATATGGAGAAGATGAAATTGACTTAGCGGTGGGCTGGAAACGACTACACATGGCTGATGCAGTGAAAGAATACACAGGTGTTGATTTCTGGAAACAGATGACGAAAGAAGAAGCTCAATCTTTAGCGAAAGAACATAGCATTGATGTTAAACCTACAATGGAAGTAGGGCATATCTTAAATGAGTTTTTTGAGCAAAAAGTAGAAGAGCAATTGGTTCAACCAACCTTTGTTTACGGACATCCTGTTGAAATTTCGCCTTTAGCTAAAAAGAATCCTGAAGATGAACGTTTCACTGATCGCTTTGAATTGTTCATCGTACGACGTGAGCACGCGAATGCTTTTACAGAATTGAATGATCCTATCGATCAACGTCAACGTTTTGAGGCGCAATTGATTGAGAAGTCAGAAGGAAACGATGAAGCTCATGAAATGGATGAGGATTTTATTGAGGCACTAGAATACGGATTGCCGCCAACTGGTGGATTGGGAATTGGTATTGACCGTTTAATCATGTTGTTGACGAATTCTTCATCTATTCGAGACGTGTTATTATTCCCTCAAATGCGACCTAAAGAATAAGAGGGTGTTTCAAAAAAGCCGGTTTAAAGGGGTTTAACCTTTAGATCGGTGATTTTTTAAAAAAGTACTTGTATCTATTCTGAAACGATGCTATACTATTTTTTGTCGCGTTTTTCATAATAAAAGATGCGAAGAAAACATTAACAAAAAAGTTGTTGACTTCTGAATGAGAAGTTGGTAATATTGAAAAGTCGCCATTACAGAAACGGCGAACAACTTGAACCTTGAAAACTGAACAGCAAAACGTCAACAAATAGCAACGGTCGCGCAAAACGGCCCGCGCAAAACTTACTGATCAGCATTGCGCAGATCAAAGCGAATCGTGCGTCTTCGGACGGCGATACGCCAGCAGTATTGAGCAATCAACACTACTCTATAATGGAGAGTTTGATCCTGGCTCAGGACGAACGCT
>NZ_JASISN010000026.1:0-43767 GCF_030063085.1 Planococcus sp. S3-L1
CAATACTGAACTCATTGATCTTTCCACCAAATAGCTTAAGAAAAAAGGCATGTCCGGTCTCATGAATAAATGCAACAAAAGGAAAAATAAACAAACCAATGATCATGAAGTTAACTAAAAAATTCATATTTTATCTCCTTTTTCTCTAGATAAGCATTGAACCAATCTAATGATTGCTAGTTTGACCTTTCGTACGCATATGTAAATTGATAACATGATACAAATACGTATGACTAGAAAGTTGGTTTCACTAATTGCTTAGTTAGCTGACTGTAATTTCATTAAAGACAGCACAATTAGTTTACATATCATCAGTTATCGGAAGCTACCAAAAATATATCAGTAGACCCCCGACAATCCAGTTAATCTGAAAGTTCATTTATAATAAACACAAAAACCACAAGTGGTTTTATATTCAGGATAAACACATTGACCGTTAGGCGCGAAATAAACCACAAGTGGTTTATTTCAGCACAAAAAAAGAGCCACCCGAAGGTGACTCTTTTTTTTCTCCCCTAAGGGTGATAACTTGTTCATTGTATCATAGCAATCCTCACTAGAAAAGAGTTAATTTCCTTTAATGGATTGCACAATTTCTTCTTCTCGTTCTTTTAATTGAGCCGATTCTTTCACTAAATTATCCACTGTTTTTTTCAAAGCTTCTTTTTTCTTTTTATCTTTTTCAGCGTCATATTTACTTTTCGCTTCTGCTAATTCTTCATCTTTTGCTTTTTTCTCGTCAGCCAATTCGCGCATTTGTGTATAGCTTGCAAGGTATTTGTCAGAGAAATTCATGAGGTTGTTGTAACTCGTTTCGTCCTCTTTTTTAGCATCAATTAAAGTTTCGAGTGATTCAGCTTGATTCGTTAAAACAAACGCTTCTACCACTTTTCGCGCTCGTCTTTCGTTAAAACGGATATCACTGTTCTCAATCATCAACTGGTACTGGTCTTGTAAAGAGGCGATATCGAAGGCAAGAACTTCATTCTCTTCAATTGACCCTGCTAACTCTTCTAATGCTTCTAATCCGTTTTCTTGTGATACAAGATAATCACCTACAGCATATGAACTGTTTCGATCCGTCGCAATGGCTTTTGTGAATTTCGATTGTTCAAGATACCAATCAATCAAAATTGCTTTATCTTTTTTCGGTAAATTTTCGTACCCGACACTATCAAGAGTTGCATAAGCCACTTCTTGATTGTCTTCATCTTCTGAAAGATACAGTCGATAAGCTTCTGTTATTTTTTCTTTTACTTTCATTTCTTCTTCAGCTTCTTCAAGTTGATTCGCTTTTGCCGAACCACCTTCAATATCTACTAAGAAATACAGAAGACCTGCAATCGCTAAAATCCCCATCGTTGCCAACATGCCTTTAGGCGTTGTCATTTTATCAATCAATGATTTTTTCGGTGCTTTACTTTCTGCAGTTCGGTCAAAATCATTATTTAGACCCTCTTTTAATTTCTGTTCAGGCGTTTTGAATACAGGCGTTCGTTTAAATCGTCCTGTAAACTGATTTATCTTACTGTCCTCTTGCTTTTTCTTTTTAGCGTCCTCTAATTGCGATTCTCTGTATTCATTTTCTCTAATTGTTGAGATAATAACACGTTGAATCTCTTCAATCGTAGTTGTTTTTAAAATATCTTCAGCAAACTGAAAAACTTCTTCTTCTTTGATAATGAAATCATTTCGTTTCGGTTTTCCCAAAATCGCATGCTGTTTAGTCAGTGCCAATAAAATTAATTCTTTTAGTCCTTCAAAAGATGAATCTTTTTTATAAACCACAAACCCATCAAATTCAAAGAGCAACGCTTTCACTTTTTTCTCCGTTAAATCCACCACAAAGTTATTGCGTTCCCACAATACATTTACATGTTCGTTCGCAATATCAACCATCGTTTCCATGTAATAAAGAACTTCATTAAACTCAAATCTGTGAAGATGGGGGAAGTCCATACAGCCCTCTAAATCATAAGCCAATTGGACTCGATCCCGTATCGAACTAATGTGATTCGCATAGATAAAGGAATTTGTATGAGTTAAAGCTTTCACTTGTAACCGATAATTTTCCTCTAATACTTCAATTTCTTCTGTACCTAGTTTTATCAATGGCATTGTGAACAACGCTTCGTTTTTACTAAATTCAATTTCACCAAATCTGTTTAGTTTTCTTAACATTTGTTATCACCCTTTGAGAAATATTTTGTTACTTAGCCAAGTTTGTTTAATAAATCGTCTTCCTCTTCTTCCGTATCTTCTGTATCAATTTCTTTATCATTCTCTTGCGGTTCTTCTGTTGGTTTTTCTTCAACGAGGTCATAAGCTAAAAGACTAGCCCAGTCATTACTTTCTTCTTGCAGTTCAGCATTTATTTCATCTTGCATTTCAGCTGTCACATCAACAGAAGAATCAGCGTCGTTTTCTTCGGAAACTTCCGATTGATCAGCATGTTTTATTTCATCTTCAGTTTCCGTAGCTTCTTCTTCTTCGTTTCCATCTTCTTGAAATTGTTTCGCTAACTTATCATGCTCCTGAATTGAGATTGGTTCACCGTGTCTGATGGTGCTGCCACTTTCAGTGGGAGCATCATCAGACATAGTTGATTGTGTAAATTTTTCGGCTAACTCTTCCAGTTTTTTTGCATCTATTGCCTGTTGGTTTATTTCATCTGCTATTTTTTGTGCTTTTGCTACTTCTTCTTCTGTATTCATGTCTTCAGGTTCGCTATTATTTACGATACTTTCGACTGTCCCATTCTTACGATTCCGATATTTTTCAAATAAATTCACATCATCATCACTGTCAGAAAAACCAATTACGTCATTGACTGGTTTTTCTTTAAATCCAAGCGTTTTACGTATGTTCAAGTAATTTAATTCTCTCTTTTTATCTGTTAATAATTCAGGATAAATTTTGTATTGCCAAGCTTTATCCAGTTTAATTGGGTCATGACCACTTAAAAGCAAATAGGCTCTTTCATCGTCCATTCCCATCAAATCAGTTGAAGGAAGTAAATCTATTTGTTCATATTGCTTACTGGTGTTAGTAGACTTTCCTGATTTTGAATGAGAAGAACTAACACTTTTATAGCTAATTGTCGTTTTCCCAAACCATTGCGACCAATATTTTGCCCCGTCATTTTCGCCAACTTTCAAAATTAACTTAGCTGAATGATTGGCTAAAATCGCTTTTGTTACTTCTTTTCCGTATAAAGATTTTTGCTCTAATTGGGAAACATCTTGCACAATCGTGTGCATATAAATACGATAACCACGACACAAAGCCAATGTTTCTTGGTAACTGTCTATCTTTCCGATATTCGGAAATTCATCTAATAAGAAATGAACAGGTGTTTTCAATCTTCCTAGTGGATCTTGGTCACCGATTTCAAAAAATCGTTCAATCATTTGCGAGAAGAAAATACTTGTTAATGGTTTATACGGATTGGACGGTGCGGATATTTTTACATAGACGACACTTTTTTCATTTGGAAAATCATCAAATGTAAAATCGCTTGTCAATGTCATTTTCTTTACTCGATTTAATTGAAAAATACTGATGGCACTTTGAAAACTAGAAGTCACAGAAGACCGAGTGTTCTCTGAAGTTAAGTCACCCAAAACACTAACAAGCAACTGTTTTGCCGGTTGTTCATCGTCCATTTGGGAAAGCCATCGTTCACACTTGTTAGCGTCAGCTACATGCTTTGTATAGACATCAATTAATGTTGCCATATTTGCTTGTTCATCGGGATATTCCGTTTTCACGAAACTGATTAATCCTGCTAGTAATTTTTGCGCTCGTTCGGTAAAGAAATCTTCTTTTCCATCGCCTACACTGTTCATCGAAATAATTTTACTGACCTTTTGAGCGTCTTCATCATTTTTCACATAATCCAACGGATTATATCTTGCAAACTCAAAATTCCTAAAATCGACCAAATAGACTTTATAGCCTTGATCTCGTTTTAATTGAGCTGTTAATGCGTAGTTTTCTCCTTTTGGGTCAACCACAATCATACTTTCACTTTTGTTGTTTATGATGTTAGGAAGGACATAAGATTGACCTTTACCAGCACCCGAAGAACCATTCACAAAAACATTTTTAGTTGCTAGGTTTGATTTTTCATGAAGAATCAACGGATATTTTGTATTTTCAGCAACTCCTAAAATAATACCTTCAGGTAATTCTAGTGACTTTTCTAAGTCGCCATACTTCTTTTTTTCTGCTAATACTTTTCCGTCCATAATCGCTAAAGGTGTTCCCCATTTAGCCGAGCCTTTAATCCCAAATTTTGAAGCGTCGTCATATTTAGAATCAACTATACTCGCTCGCAAAAGATACAAACTACCAACTATCGTAAGCAACGGAATAAAAGGAACAATCGTTTTTAAATTCTCGTCACCACTGATGGCATTGAACATTTCCATTGGTTGTAACATTGCCCCGATTAAATCTAATTCCTCAATCGCAATAAATTGATACAAGAAAGCAATCAATACATAAGACAAAATTAACCCCATCAAGACAGCGATAATGGCTACTTTTAGCCACCCTTTTTTAAGTTTGGACATTCCTTTTCACCTCAACTTATTTCCGCATGGACATATAACGTGTAACTGATTTCGTTCCACTAATGACCCCTTTACCACTACCTGAACTGTTACCAAATTCTTTGAGTAATGAAGGAATACTGATTCCGACAACCAAAAATGCCAACGCAGCTATTTTTTCAAAAAATTGATCAGACACGCTTGCACCTTCTGTTAAAAACTCAATTCTTGACGCAAAGCTTAAACAAAGAACCACTGTTAGACCTTGCAGAGCGAGTGTTAAGAAGCGTGAAATGATGGTCTTTAACCACAGGTTAAACATGTTGTAATCATCATTGACCATCGTTGTAATCGCCACTGGACCGACGACATAAAACAGTGACACCATCGCAAACGAATAAATCATTTGGAAGAACAGCACAGCGATTAAAACAGCTAACAACAAAATCAAAATCACAAACATTGTGCCACTGGGCGTGAGTAACATGTTTAACATCACATCACTTGTTACTTCTTGCGAATTCGTTAAGTAATTGTAGATTCCATAATTCACCCGATATTGGATACTCAAAATCATTTGAAAAAACAAATCATAAGTGAATAACAAGACACTTGCGATAATGACTTTTATGACTTTTTCGCTCAATACATTTCCTGTATCTGAATGATTCGTCATTCTAAATGAGTAGGTTTTGATAATTTGAAAGGCAAGAAAGACCGCTAAAAGCGATACTGTAAAGGTACTAAACGAATCTTTGAATTTATTGAGTGTATTATCATCTAGTATTTTTTCAGGCTCAATCGCTAGTTTTGAAATCGGAGCAAGAAATGAATTTAAAACAGATGCACCCGTTACATAACCAAAATTGACGATATGGCACATCACATCAAATTTTCCACACTCAAAGTTGCCTGCTTGATAGTTATAATTTTTCATCAAATCTGTATAAACTTCACCGCCTGGAACTTCTTCAGCCCACGCTTCAAATTCCGTTTTATATGCTGTATAAAAGTCGCCTTTTCCATCGCCTATTTCTTTCAAACCGTGGGTTTCTAACTCTTCTGTATCGCCTGATATTTCGTCTCTAAGTTGATCGCCTGTTTTTTGAAAGTCACTGTCGCCCCGATTCAAACTATCTTCAGCCATTGCACTCAACGGGAATAATAGAAAAACCAACACCATGACCAGTGACATTATCTTCATTCTTTTTCTAGAAAACATCATTTGTTATCACCCCTGTTTATTCCAATCAAGTGAAGATGAAAATGAAGGGAATTAAAATTATCGACATGGCAATCAGAACGTAAACCGTAAATAGAGAAAATTTATATTTCTCGATTTCATCAATGCCCATTTCTCGATTGTATTTCCGTTCAAATAACAATTTCCTTTTGTCTATTTTGTTTGAGAAAAGAACTGTCATGAAGCTTTTTTCTATTCGACTCATTGTGTTGAATAGCTTTTGCAGTTTCATGTCGATTATTCTACCTTTTCAAAGTAACAAGTTAATCCTTCTGAAACATCTTCTTCATGCATAACCAGTAAATCATCTTCAGTAAAACTTATTTCATAACGTGTAATGTCTTCATACCCACCACTTGCGATTAGATAGCTGAATTCTTGCTCTGTCTCTTCAATTTCATACTTTTTAAAGCCATCAATACCTTCAATTGTTCCATTGTCATTAATACGAATTCCATCTTCTAAATCAGATTCACAACCGCCATTAATCGGTTTGACTGTCCATTGCCCCACTATTTTTTTCTCAAAACTTTCTCCTACAACGTTATTGGCAAAGAACAAAATAACAAAAAGTAGTACAGCACCTACAACGATTCCTACCGTTAATTTCTTTTTATTCATTTCATTCACTCCTATTGGTTTGATTTTTCTTCAAATTTACTGATACGCCATACATCTTTGCTATCTTTTAGAAGAGTAATTTCGGTAATAACTTCACTCAATTCTTCTTCTTCTTTGTAAAGATAGCTGACTTTTGATTTTACCAACGCCTTGTATTCGTCATTCATTACATAATCACCGTAAATTTCCATCTCACTTACTTGTCGATCAACACTTGATTCTCCTGAAAAACTAGATTTATCAGGTGGGATTGTATCACCAAAAAGATTTTGAGCAACGGGATCTGTTATGGCTTCATTGATTTCATCGTACAACGCTCTTGAATCGCCAATTTCATAAACACTTTCGACAAACCACTGAATATCTTCATCGAATGTATTTTCTTCTGACGCTTCATTTTCAATCGCAAGCATTTCATTATCTGATTCCAATGAACTTACTTCTGATTCCAGTTTGACCACTTGCTCTTGATAGGTAGCACTTTTGTTGTAAACAACAAAGAGTGCAGCTATCAATAAAATGGACACGATACTTAAAATTACAGCTAATTTACTTTTCATTTTTTTGCACCACCATTTTAGATTCCTAGTAACGAACGAGGATTGACTGTCGATTGTTGAGATTCTGTTGTTTGCACTTCCATGTGCAAATGCGGATTGGTTGAAGTTCCTGTAGTGCCACAAACGCCAATCACATCACCTGCACTTACGCTGTCCCCTGTACTAACAGCCATTGAACTTAAATGAGCGTAACGGGTATAAAGGTTATCAGCGTGTTTAATGAAGACCATTTGCCCCCAACCGCCAGCCCAATCAGCTCGCTCAATCGTTCCATCTTGACTTGCTTGAATTGGCGTAACGCCACCAATACAGCCAAAATCAATTCCTGCATGTAAGCGCCATTCTTTGTGAATCGGGTGATAGCGTTCCCCGTATTCTGAAGTCACTAATGCAGGGGCAAGGGGCATACCCAATTGACCGTTAAATTCTATCGGCCCACCTTCTGCATTGGGGAGAAAAGCTAAGATGGACGGTACATATAAAATATCTCCGTAACAAGCGCCACTGTCTTTCGCTTCTTGTCGATTACATTTATAAATGAGAGGATTTTTAGCCTCAGCCAACATCTTTTTAGAAAACTCAATCGCTATTTCAGGTGACCACTTATTATCATGATTTTCTTGCGTCCATGTCGCAAAACCATTTCCGAAATTATAAGACTGAATCGCCACTTCCATATTATCTTTCGATACAGTAACGGTTTCTTTAAAGTAGCTAACAGCTTGATCTATACTTTCCAGTGGCTCTTTAATGCAACCAATGGAGCCACATTTACTTTCAGACGCTTGAAAAATATCACCATTGGTTTTGGCTACATCACCATTGGATTCCTGTTTCAAAATCGCAAGCATGACGTATAAATATTTGGAATCTAGTTCGTGTCGTTCCATCGCTTCAGCAATATCAGCTTCCCAAACCAAAACACTTTCGGGCAACTGTTCCCCTTTGCCACCGATTACCCCACTCCCAATATCATCGCTAGAAGAAAATACGGCTGCTATGATGACGATGATTAAGACCACCACCAACCCGACAAGACCGAACGTTGAGAACAATACTTTTGATACTAAGGACTTTGCGACTGCTGATAAAATGCCTTTAACATTCTCCATATGGCTTACATTCCTTTGTTTTCTATGGCACTGTAGTTTTTATTTATCCATAATTCGGTTTCTAATTCGGTCAACTCAACTTTCATTTTTACTTTTCGACTTCCGACAAATAAAAATCCTTTACCAGCTTTTGCCGAGCGTTCAACTTCCTGAAACTCCAAGTAATCAATATCATCTTGTGAAAAATCGTAGTGCATTTCGTTGTTGATGAACATAACTTCTTTTTTCTGCATGGGCAGAATCAATTGTTGAACTGATAACGCAATCACAGCGTCACCATAATTTCGATTTTGGTCTTTTGCACTTAGAAAATCTTGAATTTGTTGAGTAGCTGAAGTGACACCACAATTAAATGAGCGAACGACCTTCATCATTTCATATAGGTATTCCATTGCTACCGTAACTTTTGGGTCAGCAATGATATGGGCTTCATCAATATAAAGTTGAGTAGATTTTTTATCGCCATTCATAATTTCATTCCGCAAGGAAGAGAGTAATAAGAAATAAAGTGGTTTCTGCAATCGTTTGTAGTTATAAACAGAAAACAAATCATAGGCGATCAAATCACTTTTTACATCAACGTTTGTATAGCCATTAAAGATGTTTGAGTACGTCCCTAAAGCGTATGAGCGTAGTGTTTGATGAAAGTTAGCTAGAACCTCGTAAAGTTCTGGACTCGTTGTTTTCTTTTCTTCTAGTAACTCATATAAGTCTCCCATGACTGGAAAATCGGTTTTTTCAAATTGAGTAATATCTGTTTTAATGTCGATTGAAACGCCATAACGTTTGTCTTTGTAAAGTTCTAATAACAATTCCGACAAAACGTCAGCTTCTAAATCGTTCATTTCTGAATACATTAATTGGAACATGGTAATTAAAGTTGAAACCTTATCATAGAGGGGGTTTATCGCTTTAATTTCTCCGTCCGATTCTTCATAAGCATAATTCGGTAAATCAAATGGATTGATAATAGAGCCCCCACCTTCCAGTGAGAATTTTACCCATTCCCCATTTAATTCTTTGAAAATTCGTCCGAATTCGCCTTTTGGGTCAATAGCAATCACACGACTACCAAACGCATATTTTCGCATCATATTCGAGAACATCGCTGTCGATTTACCTGAACCTGTTGTTCCAATATAGATGGCGTGTTTATTTAAGTAATTTTCGTCATTCACCATGACAATGTTGTTTGTATCAATGTTCTTGCCTTGAATAATTCCGTTATCATCGAAAATTTCATTTTCGTGAAACGGAAAAAAGAAACTGACAGCTTCACTGTTCATTGCTCGATAAGACAAGTCGTAAACTTTGTTTTTCACTAACGGTAAGAAACTATCAAATGCGTCTTTACTTCTTGTGACCGGAAAAATTAATTTTCCGATGGGTGCAACTCTTGTTTTGACAAGCGTAGAGACGGTTTCAAGTTCTTCTGAACTTGAAGCCACGACATGAATTAAGTACTGGAACATAAACATTCTTTCTTTTTGTCGAACCAACTGTCTCAATAAACTTCTTGCCGATTCAATTTGTGCAAGTGCATCTTCTTTTACAGAAGGAGATAATTTTTCAGCATCTAATTTGGCGTTATTTTGTTTGATGGATCGTGACAATTCCGAATGGACTTTTGACGTATCGTAGACATTTAAGTATTGAACAACCGTTATCGTTTCCGATAACTCCGAAATACTTCGAATATCTTCCTGATTAATCAATGGCTCAAAGTCTACACAGACAAGCGTTCGCGTAAAGTTATTACCTGAACGAATATACGTTTCGCCTACCTCAATGCTGTCAGGTGCAATCTGATTTGTAATTACGTTATCTTCTTTCAACGTCCCTTCAAAATCAAACTCATCTTCTTTTGCTTTTTTATTGCTGATTTTAAATTTCTGTACTAATTCCTTCAACATTGTTATCACCCTTTTAGACTGAATTTAATTGATTTTAAATTCGTTCTCTTCTTGCCACGCTCGTTCCATTTCTTCAAATGTTTTTTGACCCACCGTTATTGGTGAACGGAAGGAGGATTTTCTCATTCCTTGCTTAATTTGTGCATTTTCGTAGTCAATTGAAGAGTAGATTAAGTCAAATAATTCCTCATTGTTCAAAGTATGAGCATGTAATTTATGCTTTTCGCTCAACATGTTTTCAATCCCTGAAACCATCGTTTCGGCTTTGGTGCTTATCTTTTGCAAGGCTTTTTCTTTATTGCCCCCGACTTTTTCGGAAATCATGATGTACCTTGCTTTACTGACCATTTTTTTTGATTTTTGAATCTCATTCGTTTTGTTGATGTAGCTTTCGTTCAACATACGTTTTACATAGTTTTTTTCTTTGTCTGCTTTTTCATGAACAAATTGTAAATAGCTATTCAAATTGATGGGTTTTGAGAACTGATGCAATTGCAAAGGGAAAGCGTCTAACGGATAGTCATTTAAAAACGCCTGATACGCTCCTAACGTTTTGTTTCTATCGTTATCGGACATTCCTGTTAGATTCACACTAGAGACCTCTACGACCTTCACAAGTGTATTTTCTAACGTCTCAAAACAGTCATTCGCTATATTGAATATTCCTAGTTGTGACCGAATATCATTTTGCACATCTTCAGTCCTTTCTTTCGTCAATTCATATAGTTTTTTGCTTCGGATAAATTTAACTCGTTGATACATCGTATTGACCAACGAAATATTCTTTCGATCAGGGTGTTTAATCCATAAAATCGTTAAAGCAAAAACAGGTGGTACAAATGAAAAGACAAGCGTACTGCTGTTTAAATTTCCTGATGTGTTCAAGTAGTAAATAGTGATGATGGAAACAATCAAAAAAGGAATGGTGTAAACCATGTCCATCAATCGAAATGTACCAATGAAATACCGAGCTGAATCGACAGCCATGGGAATTTCCAGTAACCCTTCTTGTCGTAACTTTTTCTTTTGATAAATATAATTTTCGCTAGGTTCCAAAATGTCACCTACTTCCATTTCAAAAATGACACTTTGTTGTTAAATGTAGTATTCAACAACAAAGTGCTTAGAATTTCCAAAAAATAAGTACAAGTATTTAATTAACCTAATGATGTTCTGATGAATTCAATGATTGGTTTAGCAAGGAAGAAAACAACCAGTCCTGCAAGAGCAATGACAAATCCCGTTTGGAATTTGCGTTTATTCTCTTCTCCACCGAAGGCAGTTAAAGTTGCCATCGCAAGCATACCAATTGCAAAGATTGTTATTCCCAGTTGTCTAAACTCAATAAAGATATTGTTTAATAGACCATTTAACGAATCAAACATATTTTTTCAACTCCTTTCAAATCAACTTTATATATACATATATTATACCACAATGAATGTTTTATGTATATTATTTACATATATTTTTATGATACAATTGATAACAAACAGATTACAAATAAAAGTAGAGAGGGTGAGATTTCTTGAGCACGCCCAAAAAGGAAATGAAAAGCATCCATTTAAAAGTTAGTGAAGAACTTTTAAGTGAAATTGATAATTTTACACAGGAATATCATTTCACTAATAGAACAGACGCAATGCGTTTTTTGATGGTTAGTGGTATGAAGTGGCAAACGCGAGTAGATGAAATCATGAACGAAATAAAAGAAAAGTAAAAGAGTGTGCAGCCTTTAGAAAACAGGCTGCACACTCTTTTACTTTAATTACTGTTTTCAAGCCAATTATAAAATATAGGAGATTCTGAACGATTCGCTTCGTCTATGCTTAGCGTTTGATCTACTTTATAATTTTCTACTATTACATCATGAACACTTTTGTAAATGTAACCACTTGGATTCCCAACATTTTTATTTTTATCAATTTTTCTAATTGCTCTTACAAATGCTTGTGCTACGTCAGTAGCTAAAGGTAATTCTGTTTCAAAGGAAAGACTTCGACCAATAGCTTTTTCTGCATTTTTCAAAGCAACAATCATAACTTTGTAATATTCATCTCTTTGTTCATCCGTGTCACAAAAAATATTTAAAACATCGCTTATCTCAGCCGGTATTTTGTAAGTATTATTACGATAAGCCTTGTTCATGTATTCTTCTCTTTTTCTTTTTCTTTCAGCATCATGATTATTCAATTTTTCTGAAGAATCACTTCTGGTATCTTTAGTATCTTTAGTATCTAAATCTTTTAAGATCTCAGTATTACTAGACTCAGTATTACTAGGCTTCATTTTTTGAAGTTCCGGAACTTCATTTTTTGGAGCTTCATTTTTTAAAGGTCCTTGTGGCTCTAGGCTTGAGTCATTTTCATTATTATTCGGAATGACTGTTCCGTCAGGTCGGGTTGTATAATTTTCAAACTCATCAATCTTGTAAATATCGTCCATTACAACTTCAGGATAAAGTAAGTACATTTTGTTTGGACGATTGAACCCTTGCCTATGTTGTTCTATTAACCCAGCGCTTACTAATTCTTTTTTTACTTTAACTAATGTTGCTTCACTATTTATATTTAACATTTTCATAAGTTCATCGTTTTTGAAGATAAAATAAATTCGACCAGTATCGCTATCAAACCATTTGTTTTTTCTTGAAAGGGAAGAACGATCGCGTAAGATAGCCCACGCAACTTTTGCATTATTTGACATATCTTTATACTTTTCACTAACAAAGAAAACTTGTGGTAACTGAAAAAACTTATGCTGATATTCTTCATAAATCGTAACGTAATTAGTGTTTTGCATTAAAAAAACCTCCATTTGAATTTGTCCCTCTGTCTTAGACAGCGAAGAAAATTCAAAGAAGGTTATTGATATGAATAGTCTCATTCTCTTGAACTCAAGGGAATGACGTGATATTATCATATGTATAATCTTTGAAAAATCCTCTCTGTTGTACACTTAGTTATTGTTTGTCGCCAAACAATTTCCAATAATTAAGTGCTGTAGAGGGTTTTTTTATGTTTAAATTTAAATTTAGTATATTCAATTTAAAGCAGTAAGTTTGGAAATTAATTCATAGTATATCATACTTTTTATCTTGACTCTTCTTGATTTCTCCAATTAGCTCTTCTTTAAAATATTCCAAACAAACAGTGAGAAGATACTTTGCCGGAATTTTTGTTTCTTTTGATAAGTCTTTCAAATACTGATTAAAATCAGAAGAAATACGAATGTTTTTTGGTGAATCATCTTCAATATCCTCTTTTGTAATCGGATTTAGAACAGAAACCCCTTTTTCTTTAATTACTGCTTTTAAACGATTATGAATTTCATTCAATGCACTTGTTACTGATTGTTCTGTTGACCAAGCGTAAAGATCCAGCAATTTATAGTCACTCAAAAATATTTTTCTAGATGTTGTTTTCTCTGTATCAATCTCTTGCATTAAAGTGGTTGATTTTTTTTTGGGTGTTTGTGTTGTCGAAAGCTCACCTGAAAGCTTTTTCATGATTAACTTTGACCTCCTACCTTCGCTTTGACTTCTTCAGCTAACTCTTCAAAGATAGCCATTATTTCCTTATCCCACCGATCATACTCTATAGCCGACTCTATTTTCTTTTTATACATTCCATTGGACATATATTTAGCGAGTCGTTTTCGTTTTGGAATAACAGTTGCAAAATACGTTTCCTTATCGCCAAGGTTATATCTTTCATCAAGTTCTGAAAATATTTCATTATCGTCTTCTCTCATATTGATTAGAACCCCTAAAAAATCTAAAGAGTCATTTACAGTTGAGTGAATGCGTAAGGCAGCATCATAGAAATCTTGAATCCCTTCGAAAGAAAAATTCGATGTTTCAGTAAGGATTATAAAATAGTCACTCGCTGCTAGTGCGTTATTTAAGAAATCACTAAATATTGTAGGTGGAACATCAAAGAAAATGTAATCATAGTCACCTTCAATTTTTTCAATGTATTTTCTTAAAAAAGTATACTTACTTTTTTCTGTTAATAGTCTACTAAAGTCTACCGTATTTTGAGAAGAAGGTATTAAGTGTAAATTTTCATTTATTTTATGAATTGATTTTGAAAGGTCTTTTGCTTCAAGTCCCTCATAAAGTGTAGTGAAATCTTGGTTATGTCCTTTATAAAAAGTATTTTGAAAAAGTCGAGTTGTATTTGATTGTGGATCTAAGTCGACAATTAAAACTTTTGAACCTTGTTTAGCAAATTGAAAACTAAGCATTGAACTGATTGTCGTCTTTCCGACTCCACCTTTAGAATTCGCAATTGTAATTTTTTTCGCCATTTCTCGACTCCCCTTTTCTGAAACTGAAAGCTTTATATACCTCTATTTTAACACTCAAACACATAAACCACAAGTGGTTTTATAAAAAACCACTTGTGGTTTATGTGTTTTGATTAAAATTCTTAAAATTAGGGGGGCAGTTAAAGGTCTAATAATGAATTAAAACCACAAGTGGTTTTTTTAACTCGCTTGTGGTTTGATATTTGTAAATGTTAATTCAATCTTTATAGAAAAGAATCACATGCTATGTTCAACTTCGACAGTTCTAGTGGGTTGATATTCCATATTTTTTTCGAAGGATTCGTCTTGATCCTTCTTGTAACCTTCATTTAATGTATCAAAAGTTTTCGTTGTTTCTTGATTCTTTTCTAAGTCTGCAACTTTTACTTGCAGACCATCCATTTGTTTCGATAAATTATCTTTGACGTTTGTAATTTCTTCGATATTAACATCTTTTTTGTTTAACAGATTGTTCAGGTTTTCAATTTGGTCTTTAGAGTTCGATAAAAGCTTTCTCATAGTCGTTAATTGATATAAAGCTACAGCACCTTTGAGTAGTTCAGGATTGTTTAAAACCTGTTTGGTGACGCTTTTACCAAGTTGACTTTCTAATACCGATTGATCATATTCTATAGCTTTTTCTGGTGAAGTATCTTCAGTAATTTCACGCTGTTTTTGTCTTTCCATTTCAATTTGTTCAATCGTTTTTCCATAACCATAATTTTCTAAATCAGCTTTCGTAAATTCATTTCTAATCGTTATTTCATTGGCATAATTATTTTCTTTGTTTGAAAGTAAATGAGTAAGTTTTCCACTTTCCTTTTCAATGTTGTATGAAAGTTGCATGACACTTCCAAGTTTATTTTCATGTTTTAAAAACATTATAGCTTGTTTATCGGTCACACTTTGACTTGAAATGTGATACTCATTTAATTTTAGTATTTTGGCATAAGCTGTCATAGAATCAATTAAATTTACTTTAGTACTAGCCGATTTTTCTGCTGAACTATCAATAGACTTTTTTTCGATTCCGTTATAGAAGTTCACTAAATCTTCTTTATTAAATCTTTTTAGAACATCTGTAAATTCGAAAAAACTCCCTTTTTTTTCTCCAAGATAAGCATAAGAAAATTCACCTTTTCCTGATTCCATGTCGAATGTTAATGTATGTTTTGAAGGTGAATTTTTTTCGCCACGTTCAGAATAATGTAATGAAACAAATTTATCGTTAATTATAGTATTCTTTAAATCAAATTTCTTTAAGTCAAAATTTTTGAGATAGGGATTAAAGTATTTCAATACTTCTTCTTTCGTTAATCTATCTTCTGGAAGCAACACTTCTTTTTTTTCTTCGTTTGAATTTTCATTACCGCTGCCGATTTTTTGTGTTTTTAAATCAGCTTCATTCATATTTGTTTCTTCCTTAGATTGCTCTTTTGGTTTATCTTTATCATTCTTTTGTTTCTTAGCTAATGCTCTTTTTTTCGCCAACATCTTGAATAAATTTTCTAGTGTTTCAATCAAATCATCTTGACTGATATCTCCTGAAGACATATTTATTCACCTAACTCTCTTTTAAATTTTGAAGGTTTCTTTTCGTTTACATAGACAGAAAAAGTTTTTAATAATTCTTCTGTTTCTTCAATCGACAAGTTTTCACATTCAAAATACTTTTCTAACAATGCACCTTTATTAATTAAGCGATTGGCTCTTTCTTTTCTAAAGTCAGCCATGTAATTACCCCACTTATTTTTTTCACGTTCGATCAATTGTTTATTACGTTTAATTAAGATTAAAGAGTCTGATGTGTGTCGGACTCTTCTTGCTTTCCCTTTTCTTCGACAAATTCATTTCCGCTTAATCTTCTTTTCACATCTTCGCTATAACTACGAATAATTTCAAATAGAATATCACTATCTACATCATCGTCAATTTCCCACTCTTTTAAAATGAATTTCCCTATTTCTTGTTGTGACTTGATTTCCAGTGATTTAATCTCTTTATTCATCTTTTCGATTTTTTCTTGTATTTCCTTTTTCTTTTGAAGTGCTTTTGATGTTTTTGCTGTCATGTAATTTCTTCCTTTCTGTACTTCTTTATTTTGTTAATTATTATTTTAAACTAGTGCCCCCAATTAATCAATGAATCGCTGTAAAATGCAGTGATATCATGGTATACTAAATTCACGAGTTAAAGAGGAGTGCCCATTTACACGCAGTGGTCTACTTTGTAGCCAACTTCGTCTGAAATGGTTTCCCGCAGGGGCTAATTCATAAGATCAAAATCATTCTAAAAATCTATTTAAATCAAAAGGAGGTGTTTGCATGGCTAACGGTTATTATTTATTCAATTCAACAAATGTAAATCGTTCAAATCAATCGGCAGTAGCAATGTCTGCTTATCGTTCTGATGAAACTCTTTATTCAGAAAGAGACGGATTAACTAAGAAATATAAATCTCACGCTGTTAAACCTGAATCGTTTATTTTAAAGCCTAGTCATGCACCCGACTGGACATTAAATAGAGAAAAATTATGGAATGAAGTTGAGAAATATGAAAATAGAGAAAACGCAAGAATTGCAAGAAGTGTACTTTTAGGATTACCAAATGATTTCTCTCATGAACAGCAGTTAGAATTAACAAAAGAATACGTCCAAGAGAATTTTGTTGATGAGGGAATGGTTGCAGATGTTTCTATTCATCGTGATGAAGAAAACAATCCTCATGCACATATCCTTTTAACAGTTCGAGGATTTAATGAAAATGGTGAGTGGGAAAAACGGAAATCTAAACGTGTACCTTCTTTAGATCAAGAAGGTAATTTTGTCTTGAGTGAAAAAGGCTGGAAGGTTACTAAATCAGTTAAATTAAATAATTGGGATAAGAAAGAAAAGCTTATTGAGTGGAGAGCAAATTGGTCTGAAAAACTTAATGAAAAGTCTAAGGACTTTGGAAAAGAAAAAACATACAGCCATGAATCTTATGAGAAACAAGGTAAGGATATTAAGCCGACTATCCGTATGACTCGTGAGGAATATCAGTATGAAGAGAAAGTAAAAGAACAACATCAAAAAGAGGGAACAGCTTATGAACCTACTACTTTTTATGCAAAAAAGAATGTTGAAATTAAAAAGTACAATGAAAAATTTGCGAACGTTGTTCATCTTGAAGAATATCGGACAGATAAAAACCTAGTACAAAAAATAGATAAATTCACGAAACAAAACGTAACCAATATCGAAAGCATGAAAGCTACTAAGCTTCTTGTAAATCGCGTAAAAGGGTACGTTGATTTTGGCGTTGCACAGAAACTTTATAATGAGTTTTCAGATCCACGCAATAAGTGGAATTTGAAACTTGAAAAAGAGAAAAGTTATTTAGCTTCCGAACGAAAAGTTTATGGTGACTTGATTGATAAATTTAATGAAAAACCATCTTACGTTGAGCAATTTGGATATAGCCAAGAAGGATTTAAAGAAGAAGTGAAAAAAGATATTTTAAACATGAAAGAACGTGAGACGAAATTCAAAGCCGAGTTCGAGAAATTCGATGAATTGAAAATGGCTTCAAGTATTAGTCTCAAACACCAACAAGATTTATTGAATACCGAGTTTAGTATTGTTCATAATGCGAAATACTTAAATGATTTCTCTTATGAAGAAAAGCATTTTGCAATGGACTTATTACGCAAACACAATATTATATTGCCGAAAGAATTGATAAAAGAAGAATTTACATTAAGAGAAAAAGAATATGACAATACAGCAAACCAAATTCCAGTATGGAAACAAGCGAAAGATACATTAACATCAATTGGAATTTATGAAAGAAGTATCAAACGAATTAATCGCTCACGACCTGAAGACCTGAAAGACTTAAAAACTGAAGTCGTGAAATTGCATACGTTCAAAGAATTAAAAACAAATTACGAAAAATACATTAACGACATTGAGCCGATTATTAATCAACAAATTAGTGAAATTGGCTTAAAGAATAAACAACTAGATACATTAGATATTCAAGCAAAAGTTGCTGTACTCGAAGAGCATAGTAAGTTAAGTGAAACCGAAAAAGAACAATTGAATATAAAACAATTTATTTCAACTGTTCAAGAAAAATTTGAAGAACAAGCCGAACAAGCTAACGAGAAAAAAATGCAATCGGACGGAAATGAAAAAGATATTTATCAAAGCATTGCTAATAACTCACAAAACATTTCCGATGGATTGTTTAGCGTCTTGAACCAATTACAACATGCGAATGATCTAAGCGATTCTGCTGAAAAAGGAAAAGGGAAAAAACCTTTCCGTAGAAGAACGAGTGACGGTAGAGAATTGTAAGATGAATTTTTGAAACGGCAGCAACCTTAAAAAAAGGTTGTGGCCTTTTCAAAAAAATATATCTTTAAGGGTGATAACAATGAGTAAGCCAGTAATTTTAGCTGAAAAACCGAGCCAAGCAAAAGCCTATGCAAGTGCGTTCACTATCAAGGACCGAACGAAAACCCACATTGAAATAAATCCATGTGAGATATTTAAAGACGGTGCAATCATTACATGGGCGATTGGTCATTTAATTGAATTACAATCTCCATCGGATTATGACGAGAAATACAAACGATGGAGTTTATCAAACCTTCCTATTGTGCCACCGAACTTTATCTATAAAGTATCTGCTGATAAAAAGTCGCATTATGCAGAAGTTGCGAAATTGTTGAAGGCTACAAACACCATCATTATTGGGACGGATATCGATAGAGAAGGTGAAGCCATTGCCCGATTAATTATCAATCACGCCAAAGCTGATAACAAAATCATTAAACGGTTATGGATTAATTCACTGGAAGAAGATGAAATCAGAAAAGGATTCGCTAATTTAAAAGATGGTAAAGATACGTACAATCTTTTTATTGAAGCCCAATCACGCCAAATGGCAGATTGGATCATCGGGATGAATTTTTCACCACTCTACACATTGCTACTTCAGAAAAAAGGTTTTGAGGGTTCGCTATCAGTCGGACGAGTGCAAACGCCAACGGTCTACTTGATCTATCAGCGTCAGAAAGAAATTGAAAACTTTGTACCGAAAAAGTTTTATGAGATTGAAGGAAATTTTATCGCTGCTAATGGTTCGTACAAAGGAAAAGCAAAAATCAAAAGCGATAAAAAAGAAGAAGTTCAAGAATTGCTTCTGAAAAATAGTATTGGTGAAAAAAACGAAGGCATAGTGAAATCTGTCTCTAAAAAAGAAAAACGGACAAAATCACCCAAACTACACGCTTTATCGACCCTTCAGGCGACAGCTAATAAGAATTGGCGTTACAGTCCGGCAGATGTGTTGAAGCTTGTACAGGGCTTGTATGAGAAGAAATTAGTGTCTTATCCAAGAACCGACACGCAAGTGATTACCGATAGTGAATTTACCTACTTATTGAACAACGTCACTTCTCTTCAAAAGCTTGCAAAAACATCTTTTGAAGTAGCAAGTACAGAACCAAATAAGCGATACGTAGACGGGAAAAATGTTGCCGAGCATTACGCCATCATTCCCACGAAAAATATTCCTTCTGAATCGACTATTAACGGATTAACTGAACAAGAACGGAATTTATATTTTGAAATTCTTCATACGACATTAGCCATGTTCCATTCAGATTACGTTTATGAGGAAACAAAAATTCTCACAGGTGTAAATGAATTGGAGTTTGAAACAACAGGAAATACCGAAAAATCGCTAGGGTGGAAAGAATTATTCAAAAACACCTCTCAAAGTGCAGATGAAGACAAAAAAGAGGACACACAAGCCCTTCCTGTACTCAAAAATAATGAAAGAGTGTTAGCAGTCGTTAAACTAAAAGAAGGTGTAACAACGTCCCCTAAACCCTATACCGAAGGTCAATTGATCGGCATGATGAAAACGTGCGGGAAATCAGTTGAAGATACAGAAGATATGGAGATACTGAAAGAAGTTGAAGGGTTAGGAACGGAAGCTACTCGATCTAACATCATTGAAGCGATTAAACGCCAAGAATATATAGACGTAAAAAAGAACATTGTTCACGTAACCAAAAAAGGTGAAATTTTATGTGAGTCCGTAGAAGGGACATTATTAGCAAGTCCTTCTATGACAGCGAAGTGGGAATTGTACTTAAAGAAAATTGGTGAAGGTAAAGCGTCACAGCAACAATTTGTAAAACAAACGACTTCTTTTGTGGAAAAGATGATTCAAGATGTGCCAGGGAAACTATCAGTTGAAAGCATATCGACAGCCATTAAGGAATCAAAAGAAGAAAATCATCTTTGTAAATGCCCAGTATGTCAGAAAGGGCATATCGTGGAAAAGAAAAATAATTTCTCTTGTAACGAGTCTTGTAATTTCAGTTTGCCAAAAACATTATTGAAGAAAAAAATAAGCGTTACAGCGATTAAGAGTCTTTGTGAAAAAAATAAAACAGCCAAAATCAAAGGCTTTGAAAGCAAGTCAGGGAAAAAGTTTGACGCGATTTTAGAACTGGACGAACAAAAGAAAATTAAATTTAGTTTCAATTGAATACCTTGACGACTTGAAGAATGAACGTATTCTTCAGGTCTTTTTTATTTGAAAGAGAAGATTATTTTCTAAATCAAAGTGGTATAATAAGAACAAGTGTTCTTATTGGAAGGAGGATAAAAATGAAAATTAATAAGCATATGAGGCAAGTCGGGGAAATTAAAGATCGAGGTATCATCAAATGGCAAGGCATGTTTTTGACCGAACACGTTGAAATGATTAAAGCATGGCGTGAGGAAGAAACAAAAGTTCCAAAACCTGATTTAACGGAAGTCGATTTGCAGTTACTACAAGAGGAATTAGAAATTGCAATGAAGCGAAGATGTGTCGTTCAAATTCAAACGTGGAAAGACGCAAAGTTTTACTATCATGAAGGTATTGTTGAGGGTATGGATTTTAGAACTAAAGTGATTATCTATAATGATTCAGTAAAAAATAGACGGATTCCAGTTGGTGAAATAGTGTCTATTACAATGATCGAGTAAAATTAAAAACCACAAGTGGTTCTATTTTTTTAAACCACTTGTGGTTTTTTAGCTTTAAGTAATCAATGAAGAATAGTCAAGTGATTTTAAACATGACTCTGGATTGCCTAAAGGTCTGCTCATAATTTGTACAGCTGCTAAAGACGCACCTGAACAATTTATGGCATCTCGCTGTGAACTAAAACAGCCGATAACAAGAACCTGTAGTCAGTGGGCCATTTACAAAAAGCGAGTAAATAGCCTACTGCCAACAGTTTCTAAGTTTCTGTCTGTTTCTTCACGTTCCCACGACAATGAAGATCAAGACCGTAGGTCAAACCCACAAGAGAAAAGACAGAAGGAAAGCAAAGCTTGCTTTGCTATTGAAGTACGATTTTTCCTTTTGGTAACGAACCATAATACGTCTCATAAGCCACTAAGAAAAAAACCGTCTGGAAACCTGCACCAGACGATCTTTTTCTAAGTGGCTTAAAAATTGGTCAATAGACTTTCGCGACATATTCTCACTACGTTCCGATATTTCACGATTCTATTGACCAATTTTTAAAGAGAGTATTACGTTCTTAACTACCAAAAGGGAAAAATCTTCCCCTTTGGGAACACAATTTGTTTCGTTATCAAAAGTAAAAATGAAATCTAAAACTCAAAGGAGAAATGCAAAATGAAAAAAACGGTTACAAAAGAAATGATTCTTTTAGTAAAAGGACAATCTAGTTGGTCACTATACATTGATAAAAATTTTAATGAAACGACAGTCTTTTCTATTGCTCATGAAAATAGTGGGGCAGAAAGTACGATATTCGGAGATTTGAGTTATTACAGAAGATGGCTAAGAAGTGAACTGAAAATGAATCCATCAATTGAAAATGTAACTACACTTGAAGGAAAAGCAATTTTTACAGAAAAAGAAAGAGTAAGAATTTTTACAGAAAAAAAATAAGCCACTCGCTACTGAAATAGCAAATGGCTTGGGGGTCAAGATATTTGAGAACCTTGTCCCTCAATTCTATCACAAAAAAGAGAGGTTGAGGAAAATGAGCAAAAAAATCTATGAAACAATTACAAACAAAATTATTCAAAAACTTGAAGAGGGGACAATCCCGTGGCGTATGCCTTTTGAAAATGGCCTTGCTGTAAATTGGGTAAATCAAAAACCCTATAGAGGAATTAACGTTTTTCTGTTAGACGGTGGCGAGTATGCGACGTTCAAACAAATCAGAGACAACGGAGGAACGGTGAAGAAAGGGGAAAAAGGTCAAGCCATCATTTTTTGGAAAATGCTTGATGGAGAAGACAAAGAAACAGGTGAAGATAAAAAAATACCCCTTTTGAAAACGTACACCGTTTTCAAAGTCGGGGAACAGACCAAAGGAATTGAACCAAAAAGAAAACCCATTGAACACACGCAACCAAGTATTGAACAAGCCGAAGAAATTTTAAAAAACTACGAAAACGCACCTGATTTTACTGCTGTAAGTGGACGAGCGTTTTATAGTCCATCTAAAGACATTGTAAATATTCCACCCAAAGGCGATTTTAAAAATATTAATCATTATTATTCGGTACTCTTTCATGAAATGGTCCACAGCACAGGACATAAAGACCGATTAAATCGCCCAGGCATTGTTGAAATGAATGGATTCGGTACAGAACGATATAGCAAAGAAGAATTAATCGCTGAATTAGGGGCTTCCATGTTGTCCGGTGTTGCACAGATAGATAATTCTACTCTCGAAAATTCAGCAAGTTATATTCAGTCTTGGTTACACGCTTTAAATAATGATCATTCGCTCATCGTAAATGCTTCACAACTAGCACAAAAAGCCAGTGACCACATTTTAGGAACTACGTTCGAATAACAGAATAATTTTAGTAAGGCTGCAACCACAAAAACGGTTGAAGCCTTACTAAAATAATTATCTCAAAGACGAACGATAGCAATCCCAGGAAACCATAAAAAGCCCTTAAAACCAAACGATACAAATAAAAGCGAGAAAGGAAGATAAAAATGAAATTTTTATTAAAAATCTTATTTGTCATTGCTCTTTTCCTCTATATTGATCAAAAAATATTAATGCTCTCTCCAATCATGTTTTTTACAGTTGTAATAATGATGATTCCTATTTATATCGGGTATAAATCTTGCAGATTTATACAAAGGAAAATTGCTTACTAAGAAAAAGAAGGAGTGAACAAAATGAATAGCGAAAATATTCCTGTTCCGTTCGATAAAAACCGACTCGAAAAATTCATCAAAAAAGATAAATATGTCAATTTTCTATTTAGGAATTTAAAGAAAAATGGAAACAGTACAGAGTGTTCACTGAATGTCCTTCACAGTCTCGTTTTAGCCGATGAAAGCCTGTTAAATGGTTATGAAATGCTTTAGAATCAAATGAGTATGTATCATTTAATAACCGATTTGAAAAGGAGTCATGTAATGAAAAGCACTGGTATAGTTAGGCAAGTAGATCCACTAGGTAGAATTGTCATTCCAAAAGAGCTTCGTAGAAGTTTCGATTTAAAAGAGAGTGACCCTGTAGAAATTTTTATGGAGACCGACCGAGTGATATTAAAAAAATACGAAGCACACAATGCATGTTTTATCACAGGTGATGTTTTGGACAGCAATATACACATTGGTTCAGGACTCGTTCTAAGTCCTGAAGGTGCTAAAATGCTTCTTCAAGAACTCGAAGACATAAAAAAACAATAGATTTCAGATAAAAAAACGACTAGGAGTGTCAATTTCTCTAGTCGTTTTTTATTTGGGCTTTTTTCCTGAAAATCGTGTCTGTGCGGGCGATTCTAAAGCATTTTGCAATTACTTCACGCACATTCTCCCGTTAATCTTCTTTTAAATTCAGTCTCCAACGTTTAAAAATCATAAAGTCTTACATAAAGATCAATTTCAAAAGTGAAAGCGAATACGGGTTGCCTAAAGGTCTGCGGATAATTTGTAAAGTTGCAAAAGACGCAACTAAACAATTTATCGCATCTCGCTTGAATCTAAAAGGTTCGATAACAACGACTCGTAATGTGTGGCCACTTTCAAAAAACGAAAGTAGCAGCACAAACGATTCGTAAGTTCCTGTACCTTTCTTCACGATTCAACGACTACGAAGATCAAAAGAATAAGTTCAAGTGCCAAATTCCAAACCTATTCCCTCTCGCCCACTCGTACACTCCTTTTGTTATGGTTCATTTTTGTGTACTAAGTCATTTGCTGAAACGTGATTATAGACCACCAAATTAAAAAGCAAAAGGGTAAATGGCACTTCGCTACGCTCGCCCTTTCGCTTTTTAATTCGGAGGTCTTTTTTATAATCACAGCAAACGACTAAGTACACTGAAAAAAATGAACCATAAACAACAAAAGGAACGAGTAAGACTGACGAGAGGGAATATGGAATTTTTAAAGATTCCAGCACCAACAAAAGTTCCTAAAAAAAATGGTTTGAAAGAAATAAAAAAACCAAAAAGGAGAAATGCCAAATGAACATCACAATGTATGTATCAGTTTTATCAGACGAAAAACAAGCAATGCTCGCACAACTTATTCAAAAGGAATTAGAATCCCTCGGTTATGAAGAACAAGCTGAAATCGACGAAATAATCTCAAATGGTCTTGATAGTAAATTGTGTGACCTTGAAGAATTAATTGCCCTAAATGTTCTAACATCAATCGCAAGCTAAAATCAAAGGTGATTGCATCAAATACAGAAGTGGTATCGGTTAGAAAAGAAGAGTGTTTAGAGACACTTACATTATAAGTATTAACCATACCTTGTTGACGGTATGGTTTTTATTTGTGAACACCTTAAATAGTTTTCTATTTAAGGGTATAGTTAAACGGTCAAAAAAGTTAACAACTATACAAACTTTTTTTCATTTTGAGTCTACTTATAACGAAATTAAACCACAAGTGGTTTATATTATATCCTGTGTGGATTCAATATAAATAGATATCAAAATATTGAAGTCGCATAAATTTCTACTAATCGGAAATAAACAAATTAGTAAAAAGAACATTGGTCTCTATATATAGACCGGAATTACAATGTAACAACTGTTTCTTTATTTATTACTTGAATAAAGAAATTGGCTACATTTAAACTATCAATAAAACCACAAGTGGTTTTATTGATAGTTTAAAAAATTCCTTCAAATACCACTGTATATAAGAAAGTGTTTGGTTCAAACAATAAAGTATTTTCGATAGAAAAATCATATGTAACACCTATTTTTCAATGCAAAGAAGCTCATTCAAACGCTCAAACGTGATGTTTGCCCGGTTGAAACATCCAAAACGACTTTTTGTGCTCTTTCCCTGTATTCGGTAATCTATTAAAAACAACTGCAGCAAAGAAAGGGAGAACACTATGAAAAATAAAATGAGATTGCCAAAAGAACTTGATGGACTGGTGTTAATCGAGACATTGATCAGTCCGATGCAACCAAATACTGGAGTGATTATTGCAGGGGAAAATTATAAAAAAACGGCTACCCAGCCCATTGTGCGTGTTTACTTAATCATGTGGGAAGATGAAGGTTGGGTGATTGAAACGGAATTGCAGGCCTTTGCTTTTAGTGACTTCGAAAGTGCTAAAAAATTTGTTTCTGATTTACCAGATCTGTCCGCGATTGATATTCTCATCCGTATGAGTGGGCAGCAAAGCAATTCCCCTTGCGGATCTATCAGCCTATAAATCAATCCCACTGCCAGACTGGCAGTGGGATTTTCAATGCTATCCGAAGGAGATTTTGAATTTTGGATGATATCAATTGAAATCGCTTATTGACGCTATTTTATTAGATTAAGCAATCAAGCTGCTGCTAACAGGGTTGACTGTCTGCTTTTTGCTAATCGTATTAGTGGATTGTCGATACTATTTTCATATCCGACCATTTATTTTCGTTTACTCTATAGAAAATTTTTCCATATGTATAAAGACATGACAGAATACCACTTCGGACAAAAAATAATACCACTTTGGACAGATTTTAGTACCACCTCTGCCATCGCAGTACCAGTTCATTCCTAACCAGTGAAAGGCCGCCAGATTGGCGGCCTTTCAATGGTTAGGAATGGAGACCTAATCGTTCACGCATCGAAATCTTGCCATCGACTAAAATATTATGCGAACTATGGATAATTCGATCGATGATCGCATCTGCTAGAGTGGACTCTCCGATCTTTTCATATCAGCCAGCGGTATCGAATTGCGAACAGAATATGGTGGAACTCGTCATATGACGGCTCTCGACGATCTCTAAGAGGTCGCGGGCTTGCATTTCATCTAAAGATACGAGAAGCCATTCGTCCAAGATCAACAGTTTGATTTTCCGGTAGATTTTCATCGTCTTCTGAAAGGTACCATTTAACCTAGCTACAGCCAACTCATCCAATAGTTCAGGAAGTCGCACATATCGGACGCTATAATTATTTCGACATGCACTGACGCCTAGGGCGCAGGCAAGATACGATTTCCCATTACCAGAGGCGCCTTTAATGATGACGTTCTGGTTTTCACCCACAAAGTTACAAGTTGATAGTTTTGTGATAAATGCTTTATCAAGCTTTCTATCATCGTAATAGAGTAAATCCTCCACGCAGGCCTGGCTCATTTTGAACTGCGCATTTGTCATCAGCCGATGGAGTCGAGAATTCTGCCGTCTTAGCCACTCTCCGTCGATCATCAACGATAGACGATCGTCAAAAGACAGGTCTTTGAAAGCAGGATCGCTCATCTGATCCATATACATCTTTTCCATCGAGTAGAGCTTGAGTTCATTGAGTTTCTGTAAAGTAGATTCAACTGTCAATTTTATTTCCCCCTGAAATAATCAGCGCCACGGACAAAACCGTGCTGCTCTGATAGTTTTTTAATTTTTGGTTTTACAACTTTGCTAGGCAGCTCTCTCTCAGTCTTTAAAATTGTTTTCAGATTGTTGAGACTCACCCGTGGAGAGACAGACAAGGATTTTTCACAAGCTTGTTCAAGCTCCTTTAAGCTATAAACATCGCCCAATTTCGAGATTCCCAGACAGAGTTTCAATGCCTGTTTCTCGTTTGTGGAATCTTTCAATATCGTCTGGATGACCTTCTCTGTAAATGGTCCGATGGACCCTCCCCAGTCTTTAAAGTGCTGCGGTGTGAAGGTCACGAACTGCTGATGTTTAGGTGGCATATGTTCATGCACAGTCGAGGTTTGGCCAGCTTTACCGAATAATCTTTTGTGACTGGCGATCCGGAAATTGTTGTAATGGACCTCCACCATCGTCCGAGTGAGACGTATTTCGACTTTATGTTTGATATATTCATAAGGGACAGAATAGAACATCTCATCGATACAGATGTGATAATCTAGTTGTACAGTGGCTTTCTTCCACAAAGCCATCTCGTATCGGGAAGCCGGCAGACCAATCAGTGAAAACTTTTCTTCCTCTTGAAAAGCATCTAATCGGCTTCCTTTTCTTTTTTGAAAAGGTCTTGCATTGAATTCATCGAGCTTTACCCTTACTGCTTGATTCAACTCATCCAGCGAAAAGAATCGCTCGTTTCTTAAAGATGCGATAATCCAGGTTGCGATAATTCCTACGTTTCTCTCCACATTCGGTTTGTCTTTTGGGTGGCTAACACGTGCAGGGATGACAACGGTCTGATAGTGCTCGGCTAATTCTTGATAGGTCTTGTTAATGACCGGGTCATAGCTAGAGGACTTGTCAACTCCGGTCCGTAAATTATCTGGCACAAGTGTCCTAGCGACTCCTCCCATGTACTCGAACGTATGAATATGTGCCGTCACCCAGCTCAAAGAATCCAACGAAAAAAAACCCTTCCGCATAAGAGTATGAACTACAGGAGAGCGATGCTACAAATAGCGATACCTTATGGTATTCGCCTGTTTCCCTATCGACAACCCGCATCGTATCACCCGCCCAATCCACTTCTAAAATTTCCCCAGGCTTTCTGCGAATGCGCATCGTCGCTTTGTTAGTCATCGCAAATCCACTATACGCTCGACAGAACTGGCGGTAACTGTACGGAATCGTTCCTTCGCTGCGGCATTTGTATACATACTCACTCCAAAGCAGAGATAGTGTCACGCCAGACTTTGCCATCTCTTTATGGATATAGTCCATATCTGGTAAAGTCCTTTCTTCAGATATGAACTTCTCTGGAAACATCAGCTTTTGGATCTGTGTATCATCCAGGTCGTCAGGCAACGGCCAACTAAGCCCATGTTGCTCAGTTCGTTCAAGAACTTCATTGATAGTGACGCGTGAACATCTACAACTTGATGCGATACTTCTCTTAGAAATTCCCTGGGAATGGAGCCGAAGGATCTCACGATATTTGACCATAGAAAAACTCCTCTACAATTTATTTGCGGAATATTCCGCAAACTAATTATATAGGAGTGGTACTCGTATGGCACAGGTGGTATTATTCTAGGGCTATAAACAATATGGAGGGTTACTTCTGGGGAGTCCTAATATGCTTGCTAGTAGAGAGACAGAGGAGAGTAAGTAATAAACTCTGGAATTGGCTAGAATAAGAAAGTATTTCCTTCTTTTAGGTGATAAACTTAATAGTGAATGACTACTAGGAGGTTTATTGTGGAGAAGAAAACATTAGTGAAAATTGTAAGTGTTCTTGTTGTATTGGTTTTATTCCTTCCCATTTTTATAAATATACTCTTGAGAGTTGACTGGTTCAGCTCAATTGTAATGGGTGGAGAGAGTGGCTGGTTGAGTTTTTATGGCAGTTACTTGGGAGGTATACTAGGGGGCGTTTTAACTCTTGTTGGTGTAATCCTTACTATCAAGTATCAAGAAAAACTAAGAGAAGATGAAAAAAGTGAAAGAAATGACAGAGGTATAAAAAACCTGAATAGGTTACTAGACAAGGCTTATTATTCGCTGTATCAGATTTTAGAGCTGGCAAAAATGGAATCAGTTTCTCAAGATACTTTGAAGGATTTAGCAACCTCACGTAGGAATGACTATAATCTATTCTTCTTGCAAATTGAAGAAATAGGTTTAGAAAATATACCTCACGAATTTACAGATGAGTTTCTATCAATGAAAGACGATTTATTAAGGATAGATAATCACTTTTCAAGTGAAGCTATAGAGCAGTATAGCAAAGCAGGAATACTAAAAGATTATTTGAGCTCAAGTGTTTTAACAATAAGCATATTCATGGTGATTAAGAATCATGAAAAAATGGCTGAAGAGTCATTTATGAGAAAACTTTTGTTTGAAGAGGTGGAACTAAATAAGAATGAAGCTTAGAAGTATTGAAGCTTAGTAACAAACTCTGAGTGACAGCTCATAGGAATGATATAGATTAAAAACAAGGTGTATTATTTATCATTTCTTGTGAGCTGATGCTTGTGAGTGCAATTCTAAGCGTTCTAATTAATGATATGTGAGTAGTTATCAATTCAGTTCTCTCTGAGTTGGCTCTTGGAAGCTTAAACTTATTAGTAGTTAAGCTACAGAGGGTTGCTACAGAGTTAACTTTCGCGTTTTTCTAAAATGATTACCTTAAGTTTCCCCCTCTACAGTCACTTTACCAGAGAAACCGAACAGTATCTCAAATGTAAGCGTCCAGGTTCTTTCCAACGTTAGTTGAATTTGCGGGCTTCTAGTAATAGAAGCTTATTTCGTAGAAGAGCGAAACTATTGCGGCCATACATGATTCGCTTGATGGTTTTCAACTTATTGACACTGCCCTCAGCTAATCCGTTACTATAGGGAAGTGTACAGGCATTTTCAACTGCCTTGATATCTTTTTTCATTCCATTTAGGAAACTTTTCAATTCAGCTAATTCTAGGCTTTCCGTCTCTGCAATCCATGTATGGAGGATCTCTTTCTTACCTGATTTAAGAATCTTTTTGAAATCCCAAATTAGATCGAGTAATGTACCGATCAATGGATACTGCTGAATACTATTTTCAACTTGTTCAAAAGAAATATCTTTCACTTTGTCAAGTGGCTTGTAGAGTAACTTTATTAGCCACTTTCTCTCAATAACCTCTGTGGCATCAGTAGAGGCCTCTTTTTTAAAATCTCTTCCCAGCCTTTTTTCTTTCGCAATGAATTGTCTAATCGCGGCTTCTGAGCCCGTGTATCCTTTCTGACGAATGAAAGCATGGATTTCTTTATAGGTGGTTCCTTTTGTCCGCAAGGTCAGCACTTCATTTCTGAAAGGAGATAATTTCCCAGGCCTCCGTACGCCGTATTGACCATTAATTGGATTGAAATCAGAAGCTAAATAGTTGGTTATGGTCTTATGGATATAGCCTGTTTTGTCGACTATCTTCCGCGTGCTGTAACCCTTTTTATGCATACTTCTTACTTCTTCAGCTTTCTCCATGACTTTGCGGATAGCTTCTTGATGTTCGCGGCCACGTTGATCAGCTGCATCTTCCGGGATGTCTTCTTCACGCATGTTCATATATTTACGAATGGTCTGAAGGCTGAATTTTGTTTGAGATCGGATATCTTGCAGGGTGCGTCCTTCGGACGCCAAAGATTTAACCAATAAAATTTTTGTGCGTCTTGAAGGGGTATGAACGAGTAGTTCGTTCATCGCATGCTGTCCCTTAGTTAAGGGGATAATAATCCGTCCAGCTACCGTGTTCTGCATACAGAGTGTGAGAGCATCGATCAACCTTTTAATCAAATGAAATCGATCACTGATATGATGGGCGTCGGGATGAGCTTGCCGAATTGCAGCAGCATAAGCCGGAGAACCGTCCCTTGAAACAAATTGGATATTGGGAAATAGCGAAAGCCATATAGCCACGTCTTTTCTTTCTCTTGATTCAATCAAATCAATGACCCGGCCATTTTTCAGATCTATCATGAGTGTTCCATAGTTCTGTCTTTTTTTTAGTGCGAAATCATCAATACAGATGGCTTTAATCGCCTCTTTATTGATCGGGATAATGCTTTTTTTTTTTGATAATTACAGATGGTACTCTTTTTGACATCGACTACATGTTGCGATAGATAGGCCGCGGCCGAAACAGCACTTTGAGTAAGGGAGACCTCAAGTATCGTTTCTTTCAGTCTCTGAGTTTTCTTCGCATTATGGTCTATAAAATGAAAAGTTTCGGCAAATGTTGTCCGGTGACAGGCCATATTATCGCAAAACAGTTTCCGGTTCAAAAGTGTAATGATTACCTTTTTATCTTGAATGGGTAAATCTTGAAAACTTCGGCTATAACGAGAGTGAACGCGAGAAGAAGCTTGTTGGCAAGAAGGACATACACATTCTTTTCGGGTAGAAATCACAGAAAAACGAATAAAATCGTCCGAGATATCGATACCGCTACAACTTAGATGTTCATCCAGTAATGTCATGAGTTCTTCCACAGGGCATCTCTCCTATGATTTTTTCTCCACTATAACAGAATATACCGATAATTCAACTAACAGTGGAAAGAACCTATTGGACGCTTACTTAAATAATAGTGAGTTTTCATAAGTACCTCTATAGCAAAGTATACGTACCAGTCATTTACTGCATTGCTTAACATTAATTTCTTCTGAATTACGTTATCTTTCGATTTCTAAGTTCCCTCATTGGAACAAATGCTTAATTGGAATGTCTGTACATAATGGATAACTCAGTTATAAAAGTAGGATTATTGTATAAAAAAAGCTGCACATCCTCCTATGCAAAGAAATGCGGCCTTCTTTCTTATTAGTTCTTAATAACTCACTTTCAACTATTGCTCCGTGTGGTTGTCATGGGAGATTTCTAGTGAAATAGAGTCTCCTTCATCTAGAAACCCTTCAGTTCAGCGAAGAGTTGTAGTAGATTGGAGAGCTTATTGCACCTAACATTTCTTAAGCTTTCTTTTGGTGTCTTGAGTAGAGTATAGACATTGTAAAAATTTCGAAGTCTAGTGTGAGCTATCCCATGGGATAGCATCGTCTCTAGTTTTTTGGCCAGCACAGTTTCAATAAGAATCAGCGCTACTATTTGAGGTTCGATTCAGTGAAAACATTTTACATTTTTTCTTTTATCGCGGTTACAGTCAAATCTATTGTTGAAGTATCCTGTTCCGTAGATTCATGTTCTTTTAGAAAACTTTCTATTAATTTATGAAAATCTTGCCATTTATCTTCGGTTAATGAAACATTTCCTAATATTATTTTTACATTATCTTCAGAACTTTCTTCTTGTAGATCTTTTTCCAAGATGTTAATCATTTTTTTTTGATTTAATAAATAATAATGCAAAAACCTTTCGAAGTTATCTTGTAAATAAGTTCTGTTTAATACTATTTCTCCATTGAATAAATGGTGGCTTGAATAGCCATTCTCAATTAAATTACCTATTTTTTTTTGATCTTTGATTCGAAGTACATCAACATTTA
Source organism: Planococcus sp. S3-L1 (assembly GCF_030063085.1). Classification (NCBI taxonomy): domain Bacteria; kingdom Bacillati; phylum Bacillota; class Bacilli; order Caryophanales; family Caryophanaceae; genus Planococcus; species Planococcus sp. S3-L1. The sequence goes on from NZ_JASISN010000026.1 coordinate 32,754, forward strand.
AAAGTTTATTAATCTTATAGTATAGGTTCGAAGAAGGGATATTAAGTATCTTTGATAATTCCTTCCGAGTCAGGACTCTATCTGCAGTTTCCTCAATAATTTTGTATGAAATATCATCAAATATCAGTTTTGTTATTTCGTTTACATTTGACATGAACTTTTACTCCTTAGAATACAATTTTAGATCTTCGATAGCTGGTAAGTTTCTCAAGGTAGGATGTAATAAGTAAAATAATCCAATAAATATAAAGGAACCTGCACCTAAATACATAGTGAGAAGTGGAGAAGTAAGAGAAGCAATAACTCCAACAGCAATTGCTCCAATAGGTATAGCAATGAACAAAAAGCTATCGCTAATAGAGAGTACTCGAGAGAGAAGATGTTCTTCAACTGCATTTTGATTAAGAGTTAGAAATACAATATTCATTATACCAAACGGAACCATTGATAATCCAAATAAGATAAATGTTAACACTACAAATGGTTGCAAAAGGGCAGTAAGCCAAATAGCGGAAGTAGCTAATGGTAAAAGTATAAAGATAGTTCCTATTTTAAACTTCATAACTAGTGGACTAATTATACTTCCAAGTAATAAGCCAACAGAAATAGCAAACATTAAAAATCCATAGTATTTAGAGCTGCCTAAAAAGTTTGCGAAGTCAGGTAGGATAGCGCTTATTCCACTTATTAATCCATTAGCAAACATGAAAGGAATTGTAATAATCAATAGTTTACTAGAAATGAAATAAGACATTCCTTCTTTTAAGTTACTTTTATATGCGGAAAGATCTATTTTCTTCAGTTTATTCTTTACAGCTTTGTTTTTTGAACTACCATACTTAATTTTTGTGAAAAAAAGGCAGGCAAGTAAAAAGGTTATTGCATTAAACAGATAAATATCTCTTATTCCTACATATAAAATTATAAGGGAGAAAGTACCTGTAATAATTAAGCTTATTATTTCTTGCAAGCTGTTATTAAAAGAATTAAATGCTCCAATGTTCTTTTTCTGCATTATTAAAGGAACTATACTCATTTCAGCGGTCCCTTGAAAATTTTCTACAAATGCTAACAGTGTAATTACTACTAAAACTAAGTACACGTTTTCGAAGTTTAGTATTATTGCTAATGGAATAATAGCCATAATAAAAAATTGAATCAATTGGGAGTTTATTAAAATTTTTCTTTTATCAGCTAAATCTATAAATGGTCCAAATAGAAAATTAAAAACTTGAGGGATTGCTATACAGGCTACTGCGATACCAGTGAATATTGTATTCCCTGTTAATTCGTAAATATACCAGATTACTGCAATTTGGTACAAACTATCTCCTAATGATGAGGTGGTCCGTCCGGCCAATAAATACTTTGCATTATTCTCTTTTATAAAATTCATGATGACCTCCAATTAAATTATTTTTATCGATAAAAATAATTTAACACTAAAACATTACTATTACAATACTTAAAAATACGATAAAAAAATTTAGTTCATCAATAAATTATTTTTATTCGATAAAAATAATTATTTACATTTATTGAAATTAAATGTATATTGTAATTGTCAGAAAATTTAGGAGGTGATTCCGTATGAAAATGACTATAAAAAAAGCACCAAAAACTAGTGTTCAGCACGGCATTGTAATCATTATTTCTAATAATAAGTAATTTTTATAAAAAAGATGCGACTCGGCAGGATAAAATTTTTAAACTTTAACGTTATGTAAAGGAGGTAATTTTACATGAAAGTGAACACAAAAAAAGCACCAAAAACTACAGTGCAACATGGAATTAAAATTGTTATTTCTAATAAAAGTTAGGAGCACTACATAAATCTAACTTTCAAAATCAATTATCTACACAGGAGGTAACCCACATGAAAATGAGTACAAAAAAAGCACCGAAAACTACAGTGCAATTCGGCATTAAAATTGTTATTTCTAATACAAAATAATAGTTTATTAGGAATAATTATTCCCTATGAAGATATGTAGGAAAACGAAACTTATTTATGTTAAAGAAAGGTTAGGAGTGCTATTACACTTCCTACCTTAAATACACTAAGTTTCCAGGGAGTAATATCATTTTCAAAAACTTGTTCAAATCAAAAATTTTTGAGAGGTCTTTTATAAGATCTCTCAAATTATTTGGAGGTCTTATAATGAAATATTATAAAGTTAAACAAGGTCTTTTTTGGATTTTTAACGATGACGGAATATTTAATTATTATACAAATGACTCTTTAAAGAACCAGATATGTAGTTCTAATGATGAGGAATTATTTCAACTACTCATAGCTCTGAAGGAGCCAAGCACTTTTGATAAATTATCTAAACTAAAGTTCTTTAGTGATGAAGATTTAAAGAATACGCTTGAATTTTTGCTAGATCATAACTACATAGAAGTTTCACCGTCAACAACTGAGGTAAGTATTTTAGAAAAAAGATTAGACAATTTTATTGGAGCATTTCCTAATTCTTCTTATAAGGAATATAAAAAAAAAAGCAGCAACATAAAGACTTGTTTAATAGGCGCAGGTACTGCTGGTAGTTACATTCCAGAAGTATATTTTAAAATGGGGTTAGATAATTTAACTTTGTTGGACTATGACACTGTAGAAGAACATAATATAATTGCTCAAAACTTTTCTATTCATGACATTGGGAAGAATAAACTAGAGGTTTTAGTAGAAAGATATAAAAAAGAATTTCCAGACAGAAACATCAGAGGAATTAATAAAAAAGTACAAGATTTTAATCATTTAAAATCCATAGTAAATCTTGAAGATTATACATACTTTTTAATGTATGCTGATGACTACGAGTTAACAGTCGACATTCTAAGTAACGTATTTAAATACAATAAAGAAATAAAAATAATTCTAAGTGGTTACAGAGTATTTAGCGTTGAATCAATCGTAGTTGATAGTGAAAATGTTGAAACGATTTTAAAAGGATTGATAACAGATTTAAAAGGATATAGATCTTTAAAAGGAGTAATTGTGGATAATAGCGGAACAATATTAGAGTCTTATCATATTGCGTTTGCTACTATGAAGATTATTCTAGATGATTTAATTGGATTAAATAGAACAGATTACATGATGGCTGATTTACTCAAAAACTCGTACTTTATTGGCTCTCAATTTGAGTATATGTACAATGAGTCTAGAGAGTCCATAATTAAAGATAATTTATACAATTTTTCTGAAGCTGAAGATACAAAAGTTGATGCAAATAAAAATTGGATAAATAAACTTACAGTTCAAAATGTAAGAGAAAATAACTTAATACGATTACCTGAATTAGATTTGAAAGCTGCAAATTACATTTCTTTTAATAACTTTAGTCAAGAAACAATAGATACCTTTATAGAATATAAAAATTTTTTTAGCAAGGATGTTCAAGATTATTTTGTAGAAAAGGATCTTCACAAAAAGAAGTTATTTAAACTCTTAATGAAATATGTTCAAGAATTTTATCCTTCTAACTACTATAGTTTTTTAAAGAATTTAATTGATCATGGATATATTTATACCAACAGCAATAAGTTTGGCTCTAAAATTCCTCAAGCAGTTAGTGATGGAAACCACGTATACATTTATTGCGAAATTGATAATTCTCTAATGTCTTTCAATAATCTTTTACATGAGATCTTTCATGCATTATTTTTCTTGAATGACAATTATGATGTTTATGACCACGAAGAGTTTGTATTTAGTGAACAAATTAACTTTTTTGCCTTTGCTGCAGAGGATGAATTCATCTCTAAGCTTAAAGAAAGTTTTATGTTTTTGAATATTCATATGTATTTGACCAATAAAATTACTTTAGATTATGAAAAGTTTACTCTTGATAAGAGAATTAATAAATTTTTTCAGCGGTGGCATGACATAGAAAATGAAGAGCTCTTAATTTTTTTAAATGAAAATATCAATCAAGAATTACCATTAAAGAATCTCAAATATGTATCTGCCTTAGAAAAAAACTTAGCTTCTTTTTTAAAAATGTTTGAACCACGTCAATCTAAAGATCTAATAGTCAATTAATTTTGTTTAAACTTGATTCTAATAATCTATCTATTTCGATTGCTCATTTTCTTATTAATTGAATCAATTTCATAATGCGCACTTTTAAAAAATCATAGAAGAGCCGAAAGTCGATGATTCCTTAAAAAAACGAATGAAATAGTGAATTACGCTGCGATTGTTTGAAGAACTTTTAAACGGTCGATGGCGAGTTTGGATGCGTTATACGCTAACTGAACCAAGTCGACATGCAATTTGGCTTTCTTTCCAGTGCGATGATAAATCTGATTTAAGAGCGAATACCCTTTCAAATAGGCATTGACCCTTTCAACGGCACTTCGTGCCTTGTAGAGCTGTTTCCATTTCATCGAGCCTCTTGCCGGCGCTGTGTATTTGCAGAGATCGTCCGTGATTTCCTTTTTGTATACTTTTTGGCACAAGCTGTCGTGGGCTAACGGACAGTCCGCGCATTCGCTTGGCCTCGTATACTTAAGGGTTTCGTGCTTTTTATCGAAACTGTCATATCGGTAGCTATGTTCGCGGACGCAGGTCGGCGCAAAATGACGATCAAACCCAATCGGTTCTGGTTCGTTCTTTTTATTGTAGGCAATGACTGATTGGGCGCCCATCCGGTAAACTTGTTCGTAAATCGGAGCGTAGTCGTATCCGGCATCCATCGTGGCATAATCGATTTTGAGCGAAGCCAGCCGTTCCTGTATTCCTTTAAGCAACGGGATGGCGGCTTTTCCGTCATTCAGATCCCCCTGAGTTAGGCTAGTTGTCGTACGGACCTCTCCTATTATACTTTAACTAATTAGATGGAGGTCTTACGATATGAAGAACGAAGATGGAACACGCTATACGAAAGAAATGAAGGACGCTGTCCTTGACCGGATGATGCCCCCACAAAATGAATCCATTAAAAGCATTCATGAAGATCTAGGGATTTCGAGACCGACGTTATACAAATGGCGAAAGCAGGCGCGCGAAACTGGACAGGCCACACTGGGAAACGACCAGGTTTCCGGACGCTGGAGCAGTGAAGATAAATTTCTGGTGGTGTTGGAAACCTACTCGATGACGCAAACAGAACTGGCGGAATATTGCCGAAAAAAAGGATTGTATAAAGAACAGATTGACGCCTGGCACGCTAGTTGTTTGGGGGCTAATTCAGGTGAAATCAATCAGACCAAACGGCTTTTCCAGGAGTTGAAAGAAGAAAAAAAGCGGACAGCTGAAGTGGAAAAAGATTTGCGAAAGAAAGAGAAAGCACTGGCAGAAGCTGCGGCGTTATTGCTTCTGCGAAAAAAGGCCCGAGCGATTTGGGGGGATCCAGAGGACGAATGATTCGCCCGTCAGATCGCCGTCTTGCAGTAGAACTGATCCAGGAAGCGAACCGCGGCGGAGCCCGTTTGGCCCAAGCATGTCAGGTGTTGAATCTCAGCGTGCGCACCTATGAACGCTGGGTTGCGGGTGGCGAGGTGAAAGAAGATCAACGCCCCTATGCCGAACGGCCGGTCCCCAAAAATAAATTAAGCGAAGCCGAGCGAAAAGAAGTTTTGGAAGTCGTGAAAAAAGAAGAGTTTGCGGACTTGCCACCTTCCCAGATTGTGCCGAAACTCGCCGATCAGTCGATCTATATCGCTTCCGAATCGACAATGTATCGCATTTTACGCCAGGAACAGATGCAGCAACACCGTGGTCAAAGCAAGCGTCCGAAAACGAAATTGCCGGAGAGCTATTTGGCCATCGCCCCCAACCAGGTCTGGACATGGGACATCACCTGGCTGAAAGGCCCGGTGCGAGGGCTTTACTACCGGCTTTATTTAATCATTGACCTGTTCAGCCGGAAGATTGTCGGCTGGGAAGTGTAGGAAATGGAAGACGCCGATCATGCGGCCGACTTGATCAGGAAAACGGTCGTCAGCGAAAAAATACACGGAGCGCCGCTGGTGCTGCACTCCGATAATGGCAGTCCGATGAAAGCCGCAACGTTTCAGGTGTTACTTGAAAAGTTGGGCATCCAAAGTTCCTATTCCAGACCGCGGGTCAGTAATGATAACCCGTATTCCGAAGCCATTTTCCGGACCCTCAAATACCGGCCGGAGTTTCCTTATAACGGATTCGCTACGCTTAAAGCTGCACGGGAATGGACTGCCCGATTTGTCCAGTGGCATACATACGAGCATCAGCACAGCGGCATCAACTTCGTCACGCCTGAACAGCGCCACACGGGTGTACATGTGGATGTACTAAATCGTCGCCACGAAGTTTACTTACAGGCCAAGCAGCAACATCCCGAACGCTGGACAGGAACCACGCGAAACTGGGATCCACATGAATCCGTTGCGTTGAATCCAATGAAAGAAAAAATGCGAACCAACGAGCTGCGTAAGCATCAGGTGGAATAAACGTCAGCTTTTACAAAAGAGAGAAATGCGACAACTATCTTGACAAATACCGATCATTAGTAAATTAATTAATGATAAATAGTATTGTAAAATTTTCAAGTTAAATTATTCTGAATTATATTAAGACGGTTGGCGGTGTGTCACTGCCGGTGATTAAAAAAACCAATAACGCCATTATAAAATTCCCTATTTATCAGGTATAACTGATGTATACCACGTTGCAGCAGAGTATATGTCCGTATGGAAAATAAAGGAATTAATATGAGTTGGCAAATGAATCAAAAAGGATGGTTTATAAGAGTCAGAGAAGGAGGCGTAAATTATCTTCTCTGGCTCTTTTGCTTTGTTCAATTACTTTTTTCAAAATCAATCTATCATAAATGTTGTTTCACAATGATTTTGAAAAGAGATGGGGAGGTGTAATCGCTAGAATAAAGTGAACAGTTTTGCCCAATCAATTCTTAAATATCATGTTCAATATAAAAGTTTCAATCTTATGAAACGTATATCTTAGGTAACATTTAAAAAAGTTCTTTCTTTAACCATGTTATAAGGCCTTCACCTTTTACATGCTTATAGGATTTAAATGTATCTTCCTGCGAGCCTTCAGACTCCTTACTAACTTTATTATTTTCTAGCTCCGGATCCTGGTCTGCGACCATATGCAATCCTAACATAGCATAATAACAGAGGGCGCTTAGTCCCGTCAAAAAGGTAGCATACATTAAAGTATCATCTAAGATTCCATCTATGCCTAATATTTTATTAATATATTCTTCTACAGTGTAGTCATAGTTAACGTATATTGAAAAGAAAGTGGAAAAAAATGTTACTGTTAACATTTGAAATAAAGATTTTAGATTTCGTCCATATGCATTGACCAAATAGAAATTTAAAGCTAATAAAACTATTAACAAGATTAAGGCTAAAATATTCGGTGTATTAGGAATAATAGTCAAATAAGTACCAACATAAAAAAAGATAATACAAAGAATAAAAAATACAGGTTTACTAATTTTCTTTACATTATGTATATGCTTCCAAAATACCTCATCAGAAGAGGTAACGGCATTTTCACTTCCATTGTTTTCAATTACTTTTCGAGGTGCAGGTTCATTAACTGGTGTTGAAACAAAGTTTTGGTTAATAGCAATTTTAATTACCTTATTACCGCAATGAGGACAGTGAATGAAATTCTCTTCTAGTTTTTCTCCACAAAACACACAATACATATAATTCCACCTTTCAGCTTATTGTCAATCATAGAATTTTTTTCTGAAATTATTTTTAAATTCCTATTCTTCCAATCATATTATAACAAATTAGAACTACAAAATATCTATTTTTTTACATAAAATAATGTATTGGTAATGTTGTTATGTATTGCAAAAAGGTAGTGCATAGAAATGCAGTAAGATAGGAGTCTTGCACTTTTTTGGTGAAGCTTCCTTTTATTATTTTACATGGATTCTCTGCTGACAAGCCATGTGAGCTGGATGGCTCTTATTAAGCACAGCTAACATGCCCTTCTATCTGTGTAAAATTTTAAATGATTTTGGATAATACATTAATTAAGATCTAAAAACTAAAAATGGAATAGATTGTTAGTTATTTAATCATAAGGTATTATTAGGGTGATGCGTTACACGACACAAAGTTCATAAAAGGATTCTGCGGAATTTAAAAACCTTATAAAAAAGTGATTTGAAATTCGGTTGTATTATTGCTTGTTTTTAAAGAGATATATGAATAATAAAGAAAATTATTTGAATTTTTATTTATAGGGGGGGAAGTTCAAATGTTGAAAAATCATCATTGGCTTAATAAAGAACAAAAAAAAGTCTGGTTTATAATAGTGCTAAGCCTTAGTCTGTTAAGCCTACTATCAGCATGCAGTCCAGCTTCTGAGTCGCCAACTTCAGAAGTTAAGGTGCCTATGGAAAACTTCGAGGAAAAGATTAAAAAATTAATTCAAGCTCGCGATTATGAGGGACTCCACCAATTTTTTACCGAGAACCGAGAGACCATAGCGAAAGAAGAACAGATTGAGATTATAATCCAAGCTATAGCTGAAAGTGATAATCCAGATTTCTATGCTATGGTTAATACTATTTTTAGAGATTTAGTAGATACGCAAAGCTGGGATCTGATTCTGAAGTTGATAAAACATTGGGAAACTGATAACAATGCTTACACACTACAAGAAATTGAATCAGATATAGAAAAATATCTAAAAATAGATTCGAATCTTCAAAGTATTGATACAGATAAGGAAAATTTGCTGGAAAATATTGAACAATTAAAACAAAGTTATCCTCATGAAATTGCCTGGACAGAATCCTATTTGCAGGGATTTTCAGGTTATCTTGCTCAACAGATTAATGATTGGGAATACCGAGTTATAGATTCTTACACAAAAGAAGAATTTGTTTTAGTTACTTTTGAAACCGAATTCACTTCCCCAGGAGATTTTAGTATTAATGTATTACCAGGCGAGACAAAGGAATATACACTACAAAATGGTTTTTCCAAACCCTATAAAGTTCTTTATGAGGTTCCGGATAGCACTTTATCTCAAATGAACGATATTATGAAGAGCTATTCTCGTTTAGAGCAATTAGCAGAAGAAAGGGTAACGACATTAGAAGAACAAGAAAGTCTAGTTGATCGTTTAAAGAATTCATTTGATAATATTTTTTTATTGAAAGGGGCGCAAGAAAGAGTCGAGGTAGCAAACTCCTCTGACACTTCTTCAAGTATCCTTACTATTGAAGACCATAAGTTCCACATTAATGGAATATCACTTGGTCATGAAAAAGAGCAAGTGTTGGAAAAATGGGGTAATCCTATTGAAGAAAAAGTTGATGAAGAATACTCTTCAGATTTTACAAATTTATATTATGATCAAAAGGTTGTTATTATATATGATAATACAGTCGATTTGATTACTATGGATATAGAAGAAGAACAGTTTGACGCAGAAATTTTACAACCTTATAAGGGTGAAAAGTACATTAATCAAAATGGCGACATATATCTTTACGAACCTATTTCGAATCAGCTAATTATATTTAAAGAAGAAAACGGAAAAACTGCGTTCAGCGTATTAAATTCAGATGGTAACTTTGATGCAAATGTAAATGATGGTTATATAACTAAAATAGAATAATTCTGTTAAATTAAAATGGGGAAATCTTTCTACAGCTTTTTATAAAAAATTATCTAAAGTCAGTATAAGAAGAGCATATAATTACTGATCAAGTTGCTTCAAAATCATAAAAGCCGTAGAATGATTGCACTAGGAAATCATTCTACGGCTTTTCAGCTATAGTTAACAGTACAAAAAGTATAAGGAGAGATGATAGTTTCTTCTATTATATAGTCTTAACGGATGTTTCTTCGAGTGCGTTGACTAATTTATAAAAACTAGTCTTCTTAACTCCAGCTTGTCGCATAGCTTGTACCGCTGTTAGCTCGTTAGCTTTCCATTTTCTATAAACCTCTTTAAATTCCTCAGATACAAAAACAGTCGGTCTGCCAAACTGAATGCCATTTTGTAAGGCTAAATCGATTCCTTCGCGCTGCCGTTTCCGGATCCGTTCTCGTTCCTCTTCAGCCATCCACGAAAGAATCTGCAATACCAAATCTGCAATAAATGTTCCCATACTATCTTTATATTGGGTCGTATCGAGTAACGGCATATCCAACACCACAATATCGGCTTCAATATTTTTCGTAAGATCGTTCCATTCCTGGAGAATCTCTTCTTTGTTCCGCCCGAACCGATCTAACGAGTGGATATACAAAATGTCTCCTTTTCGAATAACCCGTTTGAGTAACTGATAGTTCGCGCGCTCAAAGTTCTTACCACTTTGCTTATCCAAATAAATATCCCGATCAGTGATGCCCATTTTTTTCATAGCTTCCAATTGACGGCCTTCGTTCTGATCTTTGCTGCTGACACGTATGTAGCCAAATTTGCGATGTTCCATAATGCACCTCTTAAACGATTGTTTCTCTTAATTATACCTGAAAAGCGTTCGTAAAAGTATATGCAATTTCACGGACGTTCGTAAAGTCATTTGATACATTTACGAACGCTCTTTTTAGTCGTTTTCAGCCTTTTTTAAAGCGTTCGTAAACGTGTACTTTTGCGAACGCTTTTTTCACGAGAAATAGTTTATTGACTCTATCTATAAAAATCAAGAATGGTAAAATAAGTATTATAGAGAAGAGATACAAAATGAAAGTGAAGGTAAATAGTAGAATGACACATCCATATGAAAAATATGAAAATACAGAGCTATGGAAAAAGTTAGATCAGGTACTAGATGAGTTAGTGGAAAATCAGGATATTGAAGAAATAACAAAGAGGGAATACATTGTCGGATATATCTGCAAGAAGCTCATAGAAACAGAAGAACCAAAATAGCATAGAATATCAAGGAATTGAATGTAACTTATGTGCAGTTAAGTTACATTCAAAAAATTTAAGAGAGTAGTTTTACAAACTTTAAATAACCGTAATTATTAGGCGAGCAGCTAGATATCAGCCAAGTTCTCTTGTTTGGTGTCG
>NZ_JASISN010000027.1:0-43588 GCF_030063085.1 Planococcus sp. S3-L1
TTACGCAAGGCGACGAGGGCGCAAGTCTGTCCAAGAACAGGCTTATCTGACAGCCGCAGTGCAAAACATCAAAAAAATGACCCTTCTGCTTAGCAGAAGGGTCTAAAAACTTCACGTTCTTTTGTTTGTTGACCAATCCACTAAGAAGATAATTGATAAAACCTTAGTTTCTCAACAAGCTGGAAAGAGACAGCCAATGATTGGCTGTCTCTTTTTTGTTAAAAACAGACAACTTTAGAAAATATACTCCAAAAATATATTGTATACCAAAGTCAATCTTTATTGAAAGATTTGCTCTGTGTATCTGAAGAAGTGTGTAATATCTATTTGAAATCTTTTCTTCTCATGAAACTGTTTGCTTTGATGAAACTATATCGGGTATTGGTTTTAATACTTCATCTTTAAAGAATTCTTGAATACTTTGAAATAGTAAAGGGATATCCTCAATCTGTTCATTTTCATATGCTCGATTAAATTCTGATACATAATCGTATGATAGACGAGTTTTTTTTGATTCAACAAATTTGATGAAATCTGGTTTTCTTTTAGTTGCCTCCACTCGTTTACAGTGCAAAAATTGTGTATCTCCAATCAAGTTTGTAAATAAAGAGTCTTCTAAAAAGCTATAGTTTGCATGAGAAAAGCCTTCAAAATCGCTTCCTTCTAATATCTCATTCAATAGATTTTCAAGAACTTTTTTATAAATTTTGGTTGATAGGACATCTTCAATTCTAGTTACTTTATAAGCTGCTTGCGGATTAAAATTATCTAAATTCACTAAATCCACTTTCGATTTCTCAACATTAATTTGAAGTCGCTTCAATTGGATATTGCCAGATGGATCTTTACTAATATCTGTATTGTTAGTTAAATTAGGATCGGTATCTGTTAAGCACAATACTTTTTTTATACTATTAGATTTTTTATCAATTTTTAATGGCATGACTAGTAAACTAAAAATATTTTTAACGTTATCTATTCCGCCAACCGGAATTACTCGTACTTTTTTGGTATCTAATAACGTTTCAAGATATCGCTTGTCAGTACCACCCTCACACAGCAGCAAATATTTTGAGGTATCTTTTCTGATATAAGTTGAGAGGCTGATTGCTAAATCATACATACTTTTAAGTTGAATTTCATCAGGAAATTGCTCTCGATTATCCAAATAGTTATAAAAATCAAAAATAGAAAATTTATTTTCATAACTTGTAGATTCAGATAAATGTAACATTGTTCCATTTTCAATTACTGGAAGAATTCCATACCAATGAGTAGTTACTAAAACTTGATTTCCGTATTCAGTTGAAAGTCTCTCTAACCTTTCGAATTGTTCAAAACAGTGGGAGATATCTTGAGAAATCTCCGGTTCATCAATAGCCAAAATTACATTTCTCCCTGTAGACTCGTTCTCTTTACCTTTATTTTTTAGAAATGCATAGATTACATCAATCATAGCTCTACGTTGTTCTCCAGAGCTTAAATCTTCCAATTCTTTATGAGAACTTTTGAGAGTTCTTTTTGAAAAATAACCTTCTAAAATATTATCCACTATATCAGCTGCTGTTAAATTTTGTTTTCTATTTCTTTGACCTTTGAATTCATAAGTATCGTCTACAATTTTAACTGTACTATTTATTTCTTCTACGAATAATGAAAGTTGGTTATTAATATGATCAATTAATGATTGGCTCTTGCCATCAACTAACATTTTTTCTTTTAACAAGCCTTCAATTTTTAAAATGACATTCTGATTCATAATTTTTTGCATTTGAACATTGTCAATTTTCAATGTTGAACTAGCATGTTGTTCTACTGGAATATATATATAAGTATAATAATTTTCAATTACACTATTAATTAGTTCCAGCGATATACTGTCTAGTTCTTTTTCATATCCTGACATGGGCTTGCTTGTATTTTTCGAATCAACATCTCTTCCAATGACCAAAAGATAATAATCTTTTTGATAATCTCTTTTCAAATTATTGACTTGATTAAAAAAATCAACAATATATGGTCTCCTGATTGCACCCTTAAACGTATCGTTTGCTTCTTCCCACAAAAATCTACTTATACTCTCTAAATTCTTTTTTATTTTTGATGACTGACTTTTAAATTCTGGTGAATGATCAATCCATTTATTAAATGCAACTTTTTCAATAAGGAAAACTGGCGAAATAAACATATCATCTTTATTTTTACTCTGTTTGTTTGCATTCCAAAAACCTTGCTTAAAATAAAAATTTAAAGCTTCTAAAATAGCACTCTTCCCAGTTCCATTTTTTCCGACTATAGTTGTAAACTTGTACGTAGAACTTTTACATAAATGAATATAAGAAGTTTGTGAATACGATTTAAATCCATTTACAAATAATCCAGCTATCATTAAATCACTCCTGAAAATAGAAATTACCATGATGGTATCATAACTTAAACTATTGATATTTATGCCGTTGAAATCCCGAGTAGATAGTTAGTTCACTAGCAAATTCAAAACCTCACTTACTTATGATAAGGTTCACCCTTCATAATCCGAAACGCCCGATAAACCTGCTCCACCAAAATCAACTTCATCAATTGATGAGGAAACGTCATCTTCGAAAACGACAACTTTTCATCAGCCCGCTTTAACACTTCGTCATGTAACCCAAGCGATCCGCCAATCACAAAGACGATTTTACTACGGCCGTAAGTCATCAACGACTCGATGTCTTTTGCGAGCTGCTCTGAGGTTTTCATTTTGCCGTCGATCGCTAAGGCAATGACGTACGCGTCAGCGGAAATTTTCGCCATAATTCGGTCGGCTTCTTTCTTTTTGACGATTTCCATGTCTGCATCACTCAACTGCTCTGGTGCTTTTTCGTCTGCTACTTCGATTTCATTTATTTTTGAATAGCTTCCCAGTCTTTTTATATACTCTTCAATGCCTGATTTCAAATATTTTTCTTTCAACTTTCCTACACTGATAATTGAGATATTCACATCTTATCCCCCTTTACATTAAATTTACAAACAAGTTACGCACATATGTTATGCACATATCCACAGGTTTTTCTACATCTTGTGCCAGATCATTCGTTCGCCACAAGATACGTTGCAGCCTCTTCACAGTAATCACATACTGTGGATAACTTTTCTATTTCTGATAATTCTGTAAGTATGGGGTAGCTTTTTACTTCAGCTACAAACTTGTCTAAGGCATGCTCTACATGGGTTTTACAGCATTTAATCTCCATTTTTTTCACTCCTTTTAAATTCCGAATATTCCACACAGTTATGCACATTTTGTTCCTTTTATCCACAATCTATTTTAACAGAAGCAAAGAGTTACGGATAGCGAAGCTTTTGTTGGCCTGTGGATTGTTAATAATAATTTAACACGCAAAAAGTTATCCACATATTATTCTAACTTCTCTTCCGCTTCTTACATTCTAAAATCTTGATATTTGAATAGTATTTGTTCAAGACAATAAAAAAAACATTCATAGATTAAATCCTTCCCAATCAAGATGAAGTTCATGTCTTCCTTAAATAGCTTATACTCAGATTTCCTTTGCCTATACGAATGTTATATACTGATTTCACATATCTATCACTTTACTATTACATTTGGAGGAGATCTTATGATGTTCGAAAACAAAGTAGTAATTGTTAACGGTGGAACGGATGGAATTGGTAAGGAAGTCGTCTATTTCTTTTGTAAAGAAGGGGCTACTGTTCATTTTACTGGAAGAGATCGTGACAAAGGCTCTCAAGTAGAGAGTGACTGCAACGGCAAAGCTCATTTTTATCAAGTCCATAACGAAAACGTGGATGAAATCGAAAACTTTTTTAAAACACTTGAAGCTGACGAACACCCTGTTGATATTCTATTCAACAATGCGGGCATTCTGTCTACAGGAATGGGGCCTTTGTCTCGAGTAAAGCTAGATGACTGGAATTACTTAATCGCTGTCAATCAAACGGCTATCTTCCTCTACATGAAATATTCTTTACTTGTGATGAGTAAGAAGCGTAATGGAGTCATTATTAACAATGCCGCGATTCTTGGAAACGACAAGGTTAATCCGATGCTACCCGCTTATAGTGGAACAAAAGCAGCCGTTGTCGCGATGACTCAAAGCACGGCACTTCGCTTTGCTAATCTGGGAATCCGCGTCAATTGCATATCTCCTGGCCCTACAGAAACTGACTTATCCATTAATGCATATGGTGGAAAAGAGAATTATGAAAAGCAATCTAAAGGACACCCTAGAGGAAGTTACGGGAAACCCAGTGAGATTGCAGAAGTTGTTTTGTTCTTAGCTTCAGACAAAGCATCTTATATAAACGGTGCGGAAATAGTCGTAGACGGTGGCTATTCCTTAAAATAAACAAATTCAGGATGCCCAAAAGACGATTTTCCTATCTTAAAAAGAATTTTTCACTAGCGAAGGCGCCTACTCCGGAGCGATGGATTTCCACAAAAAAAATGCAGACCCCTCGAATCAATCGAGTTTGTCTACAGTTTAAAACCTGCATAGAAGCTCCTATGCAGGTTTTCTATTTTACAATGCTGAATTATCCACAAGCTCTAATTCAAATTCCATCAGTTCTCCGTTGCGATAAGCGCTAACTTTCAATAAATCTCCGATTTTCTTTTCATTATACAAATGCTGACGCAGCTCAATGATATCTACTATGGCAACTCCGTCCATCTCCACAATGACATCAAACTGTTCCATGCCGGCAGCTTCTGCTGCAGAGCCTTCTACTACAGAATTCACCACAACGCCCTCTGTGACGTCTACAGGAAGCTTTAATGTCTCTTGACGATAGACTTGAGGCACTTGAGCTAAATCAAGCAACGTAACACCCATTGATGGCCGAATCATCTCGCCTTTCTCTTCGAGCGAATTAATAACCGGTATCGCTGAATTGATTGGAATGGAAAAGCCGATTCCTTCTACTGATGATGTTGCGATTTTCATTGAATTGATGCCGATCAACTGTCCAGCCAAATTAACCAACGCACCGCCGCTATTCCCCGGATTGATTGCAGCGTCTGTTTGAAGTACTTCTGCCTGCCAGTCTTCTTGACCATCACCGTTCAAATCCACTGGAACCGCACGATCTTTTCCTGAAACGACACCTGTTGTCACCGATCCTGAAAAATCGAGTCCTAATGGATTACCAATCGCGATAACCGCCTCGCCTTGTTTCAACGCATCCGAATCTCCAAATTGAGCAACCGCCTGTACCTTCGCTCCATCCATTTCCAGAACAGCAAGGTCCGTCCAAATATCGCTACCCACTACTGTCGCCTCGACTTTTGAACCGTCTGACAAAGTGACTTCTACTCCCGTCGCACCATCGATTACATGATGGTTCGTCACAACATATGCTTTGCCGTTATCATTTTTATAAATGACACCAGAGCCTGTTCCAACAGCTTGCTCTTGTTGAGGTGCTTGAGACCAAAAATCTCCAGCCGATTGCAAATTGGTAACGCCCACTACCGCATCCGCTGCTATCTCAACCGCTTCTGTCACATCAGTCGTAATATCAACCGAAACCGCTTCTGAACGCCCTTCCGCTTCCTGCTGAACAATCTGTGTCTCACTACTACTATCCGGTCTCAATTCCGGCATCGAATAAAACAATAACCATACCAACAATGCACCTACTACCACTCCGCCTAAACCTGCAGCAAACGCACCTAAACGACTAGGTCTCTGCCTACCGTTCGGTGTTTGATTGTAATAACCCACCGCACTCATCCTTCCTTTATCTTCTCTATCTATTTACCCCGTTTGAACCATTTATAAGACCTTTATCATTTTAGTTTAAAAATTTCACGTGACCAAAGCAAGTCGGAAAACTTGGTTCCTCCCTACTCATCGTTTATAGAACATCCTCTAGCTGCTTGGAGTGTAAGCGCTCGACTCCTGCGGGAATAGTGCTAGCCGGAGCCACTGGACTGAGCAAAGCGAGGGAAGCGGCAGAGGCTGCACCCGCGGAAAGCAAGCGCTGGAACGGAAAGCTTGCTTACAAATTTCAATGTACAACAAAAAAAGCCATTCGAAAGTCACTTTCATGACCTTTGAACAGCTCTTCTCTTATACAACAATCAACTTAGTCGGTATATTGGCATCGGTATCAAACAAATTCACGTATTCGCCCGTAATAATCCCTTTCGACTGCAAAGTTTGTTCAACACTCATACGCGCCAAATCCTTCATATTATTATCCTTACTCAAATGCGAAAGATAAATACGCGTCGGTTTTTCAGCAAGTACTTCGCTCATCGCGACCGCTGCATCTTCATTGGACACATGACCGACATCGCTTAAAATTCGACGCTTAATCGACCATGGATAACGCCCCATCTGCAACATTCCAACATCGTGATTGCTTTCAAACACATACGAATCCGACGCTTGAATCACACCTTTCATCCGGTCGCTGACATAACCTGTGTCTGTAATCAGCGACAGCTTCCGACCGTTTGCATGAAAGACATAAAACATGGGATCTGCCGCATCGTGCGACACCGCGAACGATTCAATGTCCATCGAACCAAAAGTTTTTATCGTATCCATATCAAAATGGAAGCGCTGCTCTACTGGAACCGCTCCGATTAACCCGTCCATCGCAGTCCACGTTTTCGCATTGGCATAAATCGGCACTTTGTGTTTACGTGCCACAATGCCGAGTCCTTTAATATGATCACTGTGTTCATGTGTCACCAATATTCCATCTAAATCGCTCATTTTTTTACCGATTGCAGCAAACAACTCTTCCATCTTACGACCGCTGAGTCCCGCATCGACTAAAAAAGAATGTTCGCCGTTTTCGATGTAAGTAGCATTGCCGGTTGAACCGCTGGCTAATACACTGAATTGCATAGCAAAAATCTCCCTACTCTATTTCTTCTTGTTTGTTCAATTCGATCACGCCATCTTTTACAGCATTTACGAAATAATCCTCTCGACTACCATCTTTGAGTTCTGCTTCAACATGCCAAGTCGGCACAAACATTTGCCGATTTTTTGATACTTGTACATGTACGGAATAGCCAAGTTCTGTTTTAACGATTTTCAATCCAGGCTTCAACTTGTTTTTTTGATACAGCGTATGAATAGCTGTTACAGCTGTTACTAATTCTTTGGATTCCTGATTTTCGATAACATCTGTGAACATCGTTTGATCGTAGCGGACGATATCCCCTTGGTCGTTCCAATAAACCGTTACTTTTCCACTCTCACTAAAATAAAGAATTTCACCACCAAAGGTTTGGAAAAAAACGGCTCTGTTTTGTTCTTTATCAATTTCCCACAATTCATAAGAAGTGCCTTCGTAAACAGTTTGTTCCATGAATGCATTCAAGGCTTCTACGCTCTCTGCTTCTCCAGTTGGAGAAACCGCTTTTTCAAAGGACACCTGCAGCTGTTTTCCATCTTGAATATTAACTTGAACGTTGTCTTTGGGTGCATCTTTAGAAGTGAAGATTTTCGTCTCACCGCGAATATAAGGCATGCCTTCCAAGTTTTCAGGAAGATTTGAATACGTAATTTTATCTGCAGCTAATTTTTCATCCACTGATGATTCCGAAAGGACTTCTACATTTTTTGCCTCTGTATAGCGATTTAAATACAGCGAATACAAAAAGACATTCAAAATAGAAAAGACAATAATAAAAATGGTTTTGGTTTTATTCCAATCCAAGTTCGCGTCCTCCCGTCAATTCATTCGTCAGCTCTGTCCAACTACCATTCGCTTTAAAATACCATGCGGGCTCAAAAACAGCTACAGTGACGACAGAATCTCCTTCTCTTCTTGTTAATGTATAGGCAAGTGTAATATCGGTTATAGTGGCTAGTTCTTTTTTATCCCCTTGGCTTAAAGCTTTCAGCACTTCTTCTCCCGACATTAACACTCTGGGCTCTTTTTCTGCTTCAGTTTCTAACTGATAGGTCGGGCGAACATAACTATAAACTTGTTCTTCGCCTTCATCTATCCCCCACTTAATATCCAAATCAGTCGTTGTGGAAGTGCTAAAGACCGGTAAATCGCCTACGTATAATTGATACTTAATTTGCTGATTTACTGAATTCATTCCTGCGAATAAATACTTATCCGTCCAACCACCATGCGCATTAACGTAGCTGAGAGAATCGAATAACAAGTCAGAGGGAATAGCTGGATCAGATGTTTCAGCTTTTGGCTGGATATAGCTAATACTTTTAGTCGTTAAATTTTCTCTCATCAATGCTCCAGAATCGTCTGTATACTCTTGTGTCATTAAGTCCGCAGATAATCCAAGTGAAGGACTGTCGAGCAAAGCTTCAGCAAATTTTGCATTCGGCGTTTCCTCTAGTACATAATCCACACTTTCTTTCTCAACTTGGCCTTTTTGTACATAAATCGGCAAAGTGCCAATTGTTTCATCTGTTACGTAAGTTTCGTAGTTGGCAGCTTGATCTCCAATTTCTGTTTGAAATTGATCCAGGTCTTCTGGACGAATATCTGCTTTGTAGATTCTTCCAGACAACGTATTGATAAAGTACAAGGTCGGTTGACCGTTCGCCAGTGTTTCCCATTCGATGATAAGCCTGTCAAACGAAGATTCTGGAATTGTTGCATCCACGATATTGTTAATCGAATCAAATACAGGGAGTGGAACCAATCCTGGATAGTAAAGAACTGTTCGCTTAGAACTATGCATATAAGACGTTAACGTTGCAGGAGGTGCTTCTTCTTGTACGAGTCTTATATTCTTTATTTCCCATTGTTGCAATGAATCGACCAGCACTTCGATATTGGTTTGGTCGACTGTTCCAGTCACTAACTCCTCATCATGAAACAGCAGTTTTACCGGACGAACAATTTCTTCAATATTCTTAGTTTCTGCTATCGGTGTTTCTACTGTCGTCGATGGTTCAATGGTTTTGTGCGTTGGAGTGAAAGTCCAGATCGTAAAGGTCAATGCCAGACTAAGTAGAATCAGCAAAAATAAGGCAACTGACTTAATTAGCTCTACATATTTCAATCCCACTCACCTCCATCATCCATCTCGAATGGCAGCGTAAAGAATATATTGGTCCCTTTTCCGAACTTGCTCTCTGCCCAGATGACACCACCGTGCGCATTAATCATTTCTTTAGAAATGGCCAACCCTAAGCCGGTTCCGCCCATTTCGCGAGATCTCGCGCGGTCGACACGGTAAAAACGATCAAAAATCCGATCGACATTTTCTTTCGGAATCCCCATGCCTTGATCACTAATTTGAATCAACAAAGATCCTTCTTCTACAGTCATATCAAAACGGACTTTGCCACCTTTTGGAGAGTATTTCAAGGCGTTGGAAATAATATTATCGATTACTTGCGTTAATTTATCGGGATCAATTTCGACAAAATACTGCTCTTTTGGTAAATGACGTTCAAAATCCACTTTGTGTGATTTCGACATTTCAAAACGATCAATAATACGATTGAAAAAGACATTAAATTCAACCATTTCCTTGCTCAATTCCGTCTCACTAGAATCCATTTTCGATAATTTCAACAAATCATTAACAAGTCGAATCATTCGTTCTGTTTCTGTTTGAGTGACATTTAAAAAGTTTGGTGCCAAGTCTGGATCTTGCCACGCACCGTCCGCTAAGGCTTCTAAATAACTGCGCATCGTCGTTAATGGCGTCCGCAATTCATGTGATACGTTGGCGACAAATTCGCGGCGTTCCATATCAATTTTTTCTTGCTCCGTATTGTCATGCAATACAGCAATTAATCCATTAACAAAACCTGTTTCCTTTTGGATAACAGAGAATGTTGTCCGAAGCAAAGTGCTTTGATCATAAGAACTAAAATCGAGCGTTATAGCTTCTTTCATATCTATCAAATCTTCAAAAGTATATTCTTCATCGAGACCTAGTATGCTTGTTACAGGGCGATTTATCACCGTTTCACGTGAAACATTAAGCAATTGCAATGCCGGATCATTAATTAAAATAATTCGACCTCGTCGATCAGTTGATAATACACCGTCTGTCATATTCGAAAGAACCGAAGCCAATTTACGTCGTTCACTTTCAGTAGACTGTTGGGATTCCTGCAGCCTATTTGTTAAATGGTTAAAAGCACGAGCAAGCTGGCCAATTTCGTCATCGCTATAAACCCTAACTTTGCGTGAAAAATTCCCTTTTGCCATAGCCTGCGCCTGTCTACGCATGTCGGCAATTGGTCGCGAAATCGTTTGGGCAACTAGAATACCTAAAATTGCCGTAATTACTAGCGATATGGCCGTACCAACAGCGAGTATCGAGTTAATATCGTCCATTTGGTCATATACATTTTCAATTTCTGCCACGACGTATAAAGTTCCGAGGAACTCTCCACCGGCGGCAACAATTGGCAAGGTACGGACCCAAATACGCTCTTCACTGTCAGGATCAACATATGTCTGCTCAAGTCCGATTTCTCCGATAATGGATTGCCGCACTAAATCATTTGTTGAACGTTGACCGATCAGCGCTTGGTTTTCGATTACCGAAGACGCCAGAATACTGTACCGCGTGTTAACAACACGGATTTCACTAATATCATCCGATTTAAAACCATATAATACCGTCCGCAAAGTTTGCTCGAGCGTCAAGCTTTCTTCTGTACGTTCTTTAATCATTTCTTCCCGCACACTAAATTCGATAATTTCCATACGATCTTCAATTGAATTTTCAAAATTACCTTTTAGCGTTTCTTCAAGCTGTTGAGCGAAGTACAGTCCTATGATCTGCATCGCTAGTAAAATCAGCAGAATATAAATCAAAACAAATTTCACATGTATCGATTTCAAAAAATTAAATTTTGACATTTAACTACTCCTGTTCAGGATTTCGTAAATAATACCCTACGCCACGTCTTGTCACGATCCATGCAGGATGGCTTGGATTGTCCTCGATTTTTTCGCGTAAACGACGCACTGTAACGTCTACTGTCCGGACATCTCCAAAATAATCGTAGCCCCACACAGTTTGCAACAAATGCTCACGTGTCATAACTTGTCCAATATGCTTGCCAAGATAGTGAAGCAACTCAAATTCACGGTGAGTCAGTTCGATCGTCTCGTCACGCTTTAAGACTAGATACGCATCTGGCTGAATCGTCAAAGAACCAACTTGAATATCATTTGAATTGGGTCCTTCTTCTTCAGCTGGTGCAATGTTTTGACGACGTAAATTCGCTTTGACACGGGCAATCAATTCACGTGTTGAAAATGGCTTTGTAACATAATCATCGGCACCTAGTTCTAAGCCCAAAACTTTATCGATTTCTGAGTCTTTTGCCGTTAACATAATGATGGGAAAATCAAATTTCTTACGAATCTCACGGCATACTTCCATGCCGTCACGGTTTGGTAACATGATATCCAGCAACATTAAATCCGGCTGAATTTCTTCTGCAATTTTGATCGCTTCGTCCCCGTCATATGCACATACGACGTTAAAACCTTCTTTTTTTAAGTTGAATTGCAAAATATCTGCAATTGGTTTCTCATCGTCTACAACTAGAATTGTTTTACTCATCATTTTTCTCCCCTTTTTCTTTCAACTTGACACCCTTTTTCTTACCGTTGCACATTCTTTACTACCCTATACTTTATCATTGTTCAGACTAATCCGCATCTATCTGTAGCTAAACACCGTGCCCATTCAACTGCCCAAAAATTAATTGTCTCTCTCAAAACATCAAAAAGCAGCCGCTCATAGGCGACTGCTTGGTAAAAACGATATAAGTTGAGTCAAGGGTAAAAATTGAAAAGCTCGTTAGAAGAAAACACGAAAAGCATTTATCTGCAGCAATTTAATAACATTATCTCCAAACACTTGTCACAATGTTTGTTTGGTTACGGTCAGGACCGACAGAGAAAATCGAAATTTGAACGCCTGTCAATTGTGCAATGCGCTCCAAATAATGACGTGCATTATCAGGAAGCTCGTCTAACGATTTGCAGCTCGTTACGTCTTCCGACCAACCTGGAAGTTCTTCATAAACAGGCTCACATTCAGCAAGCATACGCAAGTTTGCTGGATATTCTGTAATTAGCTCTCCGTTATGACGATAAGCTGTACAAATTTTCACGGTTTCAAGACCTGTTAATACATCGATTGAGTTAACTGTTAGATCTGTCAAACCACTAACACGTCTTGCATGGCGGACAACTACACTATCAAACCAACCAATGCGGCGTGGACGTCCAGTTGTAGTTCCGTATTCTTTACCAACTTCGCGGATTTGTTGACCCACTTCGTCAAACAATTCCGTTGGGAACGGGCCGTCTCCGACACGTGAAGTATAAGCTTTACAAACTCCAATAACATGCTGAATTGTTGTGGGACCAACGCCTGCACCGATTGTCACTCCGCCCGCTACAGGGTTCGAAGATGTCACATACGGATAAGTTCCTTGGTCGATGTCGAGCATCACACCTTGAGCGCCTTCAAACAATACACGGCGACCATCGTCGATTGCATCGTTCAACACTTTTGATGTATCTGTTACGTATTTAGCGATTTCTTGACCATATGCATAATATTCTTCCATAATTTCTTCTACAGTAAAACCTTCTGTTTCATAGAATTTCTCAAACAGACGGTTTTTCTCTTTTAAGTTCATGCGCAG
Source organism: Planococcus sp. S3-L1 (assembly GCF_030063085.1). Classification (NCBI taxonomy): domain Bacteria; kingdom Bacillati; phylum Bacillota; class Bacilli; order Caryophanales; family Caryophanaceae; genus Planococcus; species Planococcus sp. S3-L1. The sequence continues at coordinate 12,666 of NZ_JASISN010000027.1, forward strand.
TTTTTCCTCGAACACAACGTGATCCAATAAATCCGCCATGCGAATTCCGACACGTGCTGCTTTGTCCATATAAGCAGGGCCGATGCCTTTGCCCGTTGTTCCGATTTTATTTGCTCCGCGGCGTGCTTCTTCCACTTCATCTTGCTTGATGTGGTATGGCAATAAAACGTGTGCGCGGTTAGAAATACGCAAGTTCTCCGTTGTTACGCCACGGTCATGAAGACCTTTTAACTCTTTCACAAGTGCTTTCGGATCTACGACCATACCGTTACCGATTACAGATGTCTTATCTTTATAGAAAATCCCTGAAGGAATCAAATGCAGTTTGTACGTTTCTCCACCAAAAATAATGGTATGTCCAGCGTTGTTTCCGCCTTGGTAACGTGCAATTACTTCTGCATGTTCAGATAGAAAATCTGTGATTTTCCCTTTTCCTTCGTCTCCCCATTGCGTTCCTACTACTACGACTGATGTCATAATCCGCACCTCCGTTAGGCATATGCCCTATCTCAAACAGTTTTTATTGTACCAATTAAACAGGAAATCGTCAATACGCAACAGAAGAAAACACGAACATATAAATGTGTTACCACATTTAATGTTCGTGTTTAAAAGTCTCCACCTGATTCATGTTGACTCCAATCGATGGTAACGAATTTATTATATTCTTTCACAAATGCCAGTTTTACCGTACCCGTTGGACCATTACGTTGTTTGGCGATGATGATTTCGATCATGTTCTGATCTTCGGTTTCTTTGTCATAATAATCTTCACGGTACAAGAAGGATACAATATCAGCATCCTGCTCAATACTTCCTGATTCACGTAAATCCGACATCATCGGCCGCTTGTCTTGCCTTTGCTCGACTCCACGAGATAACTGAGACAACGCAATAACCGGTACCTCTAACTCACGAGCTAAGCCTTTCAACGAACGGGAAATATCCGATACTTCTTGCTGACGGTTTTCTCCTGAACGTCCAGGTCCTTGAATTAGCTGAAGATAATCAATCATAATCATGCCAAGTCCATATTCCTGTTTGAGTCGACGACATTTGGCACGAATATCGTTCACTCGAATTCCGGGCGTATCATCGATGAAAATTCCAGCATTTGATAAACTCCCCATAGCCATTGTCAACTTGCGCCAATCTTCGTTTTGAAGTGCTCCTGTCCGTAATACCTGTGCATCGATATTACCTTCCGCACATAGCATACGCATGACGAGCTGTTCAGCACCCATCTCCAAACTGAAAATCGCGACGTTTTCGTCTGTTTTCGTTGCAACATTTTGTGCCACGTTCAAAGCGAAAGCAGTCTTACCAACAGAAGGCCGTGCAGCCACGATAATCAAGTCGTTTCGCTGAAATCCTGCTGTTACCTTATCAAGGTCACGGAAGCCTGTAGGGATCCCTGTAACGTCTCCTTTGCGGGTATGCAGCAACTCGATATTATCATAGGTCTTAACTAAAACGTCTTTGATGTGAATAAAATCGCCGGCATTCTTACGATTCGACACTTCCATCATTTTTTTTTCAGCTTCAGCAAGCAAGGCTTCTACTTCGTCTTCACGTGTAAACCCATCCTCTACAATCGTTGTCGCTACTCGAATGAGGCGGCGCAATATCGCTTTCTCTTCCACAATATGAGCGTAATGCGCAACGTTTGCTGCCGTTGGTACGGCGTTAGCGATTTCCGTTAAATAAGATAAACCGCCAACGTCCTCTAATTCTTTTTTGACAGAAAGCTCTTCTGTCACAGTCACAACATCAATTGCTTTTCCGTGATCCGCTAAATTCAGCATCGTCTGGAAAATCTTTTGATGGGCAATCCGGTAAAAATCTTCTGCCATGACGATTTCAGCAACCGTGATCAGAGAAGGTGGCTCTAAAAAGATGGCACCAATCACCGATTGCTCAGCTTCGTGGTTGTGCGGGGGGACACGATCTATCGTTTCGTTCATCGGTGTCTCACCTTACGCTTCTTCGGTAACGTGAACTCGAAGTGTAGCGGTCACATCCTGATGCAATTTTACAGGAATATTCGTATAGCCAAGCGCGCGAATGGCATCGTCTAATTCCATTTTACGTTTGTCTAATTTGATACCATTTTTCTTCTCAAGAGCTGTCGCTACTTGTTTCGTCGTAATTGATCCGAAAATACGTCCGCCTTCTCCAGATTTAGCAGTCAATTCGATTGTTAAGCTTTCTAGTTTTTCCTTCAACTGTTCTGCTTCTTGACGCTCTAGGTCAGCTTCTTTTTGCTCTTTTTTCTTTTGTCCATCCAATTTGCTAATGGTTGCTTGGTTTGCTTCAATCGCCCAATTGTTTTTCAATAAGAAGTTATGCGCATAACCATCCGCTACATTTTTAATTTCACCTTTTTTACCTTTACCTTTTACGTCTTTCAAAAATATCACTTTCATTCGTTTGTTCCTCCTTCAGTATCTTCTAAAATTACCACTTTTAATTGTTCAACGGCTTGTTCGATTGTGGTATTCGGCATTTGAGTGGCCGCATTGGTTAAATGACCACCCCCGCCGAGATTTTCCATAATAATTTGAACGTTGACTTCACCTAGTGACCGTGCACTGATGCCAATGCCACCTTCTGTACGCTCAGCGACCACAAAGGATGCATTAACATCTTTCATCGTCAGCAGGATATCTGCTGTTTGAGCAATCAGAACAGGACTGTAAACGCGATCAGACTCACCTCTTGCAATAGCAATGCCTTCACCGGCAAATTCTACTGTCTGAACGATTTTCGCACGTTCCACGTACGTTTCTAAATCTTCTTTTAGAATGCGTTGGACGAGCACCGTATCAGCTCCGTTCGAACGCAAGTAAGACGCAGCTTCGAATGTTCGAGCTCCTGTTCTCAATGTGAAGCTCTTCGTGTCTACTATAATACCAGCCAACATCGCTGTCGCTTCAAGCATTGATAACTTTTCATGCTTTGGCTGATATTCGATGAGTTCAGTCACCAATTCAGCTGTTGATGATGCATAGGGCTCCATATAAACAAGCATTGTATTGGTAATAAATTCTTCACCTCTTCGGTGATGGTCAATTAAAACAACGCGTTCCATCCGTTGCAGCACACGTTCATCGATGACCATCGATGGTTTATGCGTATCTACGACGACAAGTAGTGAATGCTCGGTCATATTTGCTAACGCTTCTTCAGGCGTGATAAACTGCGCAAACAGTTCAGGGTCTCCTTCAATGGCTTCCATCAACCTCATGACGCTACGATCGTATTCATCAAAATCAAGAATAATTCGTCCTTTGACTTTATTCATGGCCGCCATTTTTGCTACACCCACTGCAGCACCAATCGAATCCATATCCGGCATTTTATGGCCCATGATGAACACTTGATCACTTTCTTGAATCAAATCACGCAGCGCGTGCGAAATAACGCGCGCCCTGACACGTGTTCGTTTTTCAACCGGATTGGTCTTGCCACCATAAAATTTCACTTTTCCACTCGGATGTTTAATAGCGACTTGGTCTCCACCACGTCCGAGAACTAGGTCAAGTCCTGACTGAGCCAGTCCACCAAGCTCAACTAGCGACGCAGAACCAGCACCTACACCGATACTCAACGTCAGCGCTAAATTATCTTTAGATGTGACTTCACGGATATCATCCAAAATAGCGAATTTCGACAACTCCAGCTCTTTTAAAATCGATTCATTGAAAACAGCCATAAAACGCTCAGAGGAAATGCGTTTCACGAAAATGCCATGCTTTGCGCCCCATTGATTGACGAGCGACGTTACTAAACTACTTAAATTACTCCGCGTCTGGTCGTCCATTCCTTGTGCAAGTTCATCGTAATTATCAATGAATAAAATACCGATAACGGTACGATCCGCGTAATAAAGCGTCTCAATCTCTACCTGCTCCGTAATATCGAAAAGATAAAACAAGCGATCGTCCGCTTTATAATAGACACGGTATTTCCGATCTCCTAACGCGATCGTCATTTCTGTCGTTTCTTCAGATTTTACTAATGGATGAAAATCATCAGAAAGTGTATAAAGTGACTCTCCAATTAATGAATCGTACTTAAGGGTCGTAGTCATATAGGGATTTGCCCACTCAATATGATAATGTTCATTGACTAGCAAAATTCCGATTGGCATCTCGAGCAATGCTTCCTCGCCGACTTTCTTCATTCGGTAAGACAATGCTTCAATGTGTTTTTCAGTAGCCTCATAGACTCTTTTTTCTGTTACCCAAGTTATGGTAAAAACTAGCACAAAAAGCAGTATAAAGATGCCAGCTGCCCATTCCGACCAAAGTGAAATTAGAATGGATGCGGCCATACCAAGAACTAGCAAGGCGATAAGTGGATATCGAAGTTTTCTTTTTCTGAAAAAAGCCGACATTATTCTTCAGCTCCTTATTTTCCTTTAAACTCGTGCGCTCGCTTGACCCACCCACGGATATCAAATCCAAGGTCTACGATTCCGACAATACTCGTGAATGACTGCAATGGAAATGCCAACAATGTCACCAGTACGGTTACCCATTTCGGCCAATTTTCCTGATGGATGTAAAAATGATAAAAAGAGACACCTTGCAGGAATAATAGGAATTGGAGCAGCACGGATGCATTAATGAAAACCATATATGCCATTGTTCCGGGTTCAAAGTCCGATAATAATGACACCAGCAACACGATTAAATAATACCATAAAACAGATTTTGGTAATCGCATATTTCGAAAAGGTGGAAACTTAGGAGCTGTAATGCCAACACGTTTTAATATAGGCAACACAATTAATAGCAACACCCATACCGACATGAAAACACCCAATACCAATAACACAGGCACTAAAGTTTCGAACGACTGCTGCAATTGAACAACCAGTTCGTTGTATTCTTTTATCGAAGCTTCGGAAGCTCCTAAACTTTTCATCATTGAACCTGTCTGCTCATAAGATTCATCGAACATCACCATAAATTCTTCTAATACATTGATACCAAATAGTACAATCGAAGCCACATATTGAATCATCAATGATGCTAAAAGAACGATACTGGCACCCATGAACATGAATAATTTACTTTTCTTATAATAAATTGAAAGACCAATTGCTAAGCCGAGTGGCACATGAATTAACGCTAGTGGTACTGATAAAAGACCACCAATGATAAACGATAGCACCAGACAGACCGACGCAAAAAGAGCAGAAGCTTTCCACGGATACTTCGCGCTGTACCAAGCGACGGGCAATGCGAGAATTAACGTACTGACTATACTCAAAACGGGCACATATACCGAGATTGCTAGCAAGACTGTAAACACTGCTGCCATCATTGCCCCATTTGTAAGTTGTCGTGTTTGTTGATTTTGCATATGACTGTTTTTCCCCTTCTTTCGGGTAGATTTCATCCTTGTAATTGTACCATGATTCAAGAACCTGAACAAAACGAGCAGTACCATAGAAAGCCATAGCTACTTTGAATCCGATGAAGACACTAAAACACTCTTCTACGACTAATGCTGTCTATTTCAGCACACAAAAAAAAGACCGGTTTCCCGGTCTTTTCAGAATCATAATTATCTTTCTTCCGCAACAAACGGTAGAAGTGCCATGATACGTGAGCGTTTAATAGCGATTGTCAACTTACGTTGCCATTTAGCGCTAGTGCCTGTAACACGACGTGGCAAGATTTTCCCTCTTTCAGAAATGAATTTCTTCAAAAGATCAGTATCTTTATAGTCAATGTGCGTGATGTTGTTGGAAGTAAAGTAACAAACCTTTTTCCGTTTTTTTCCTCCGCGACGTGGTGCCATATCGAATTACCTCCTTTACTTAATAGTTAATCGTCAGTTCCAGTCCATCTTAGAACGGTAAATCGTCATCCGATACTTCGATCGGACCGCTACCGCTTGAGAATGGATCTTCATCTACACGAGTATGGTTTTGCTGACTTGGGCTCGGTGATTGGTTCTGTTGATAGGAAGGCTGCTGCCCTTGTGAACGATCCGTATTAGCGCTTTTCGGTTCAAGGAATTGAACACTGTCCGCTACTACTTCTGTTGTATAGACGCGTTTCCCGTCTTGTCCCTCGTAGCTACCAGTCTGGATGCGGCCTTCAACACCAGCCAAGCTTCCTTTTTTCAGGAAGTTCGCTGTATTTTCAGCTTGTTTGCGCCAAACAGTACAATTAATGAAATCCGTTTCGCGTTCACCTTGAGCGTTGGAGAAAGTCCGATTTACAGCAAGTGTAAAACGAGCAACTGCCGCGCCGCTTGGTGTGTAACGAAGGTCTGGATCTTTTGTCAGTCTTCCGACTAAAACAACTCGGTTAATCATCAGAATTCAACCTCCTTCAAGTCAAAAAAATTTCAGTGCCAGTATCCTGTTTACGCGTCTTTGCGTACAGCGATATGACGAATAATGTCTTCGTTAATGTTCGCAAGACGTGTGTATTCGTTGATAGCTTCAGAACCAGAATTGATTTTAACGATCTGGTAGAAACCTTCACGCAAATCGTTGATTTCATAAGCTAAACGACGTTTACCCCACTCTTTCGACTCGATGATTTCAGCGCCGTTAGAAGTAAGGATGTCGTTAAAACGCTCAACTAGAGCTTTTTTCGCTTCCTCTTCAATTGCAGGCTGAATGATATACATTAATTCATATTCTCTCATCGTGTTGTCACCTCCTCATGGACTTGGGCCCTGCTGTATCCAGCGGGCAAGGAGCAAGCAATTCATAAATATTACTCACATCACAGTATTGTATCATAATAACCAAGCTCCCGCAAGCATGTTTTTCACTTTCAAATCAGCTATACTTTTCTGCATAGACTGTTAAAGGATGTGAAACGATGTCCCCTAGCCATATTATCGAATTGAAAATGGACGAGATCGCGCCAAAAGCACTTGGGTTCAATGTAATCTTGTTGTTTGCATTTGCAGCTGCTTATCATTTCTTCAATGAATCTTTATCGTTTCGTTTTTCATTGACTGCCATTTTGTTATTTCTACTCGGCTATGTGGTTTTAATTGTCGTGCATGAGCTTTTTCATTTGATTGGTTTTGTACTGTTTGGAAAAGTTCCAATTTCTTCGTTGAATTATGGTGTCAATTTGAAACTGGGTATTGCTTACGCTACTACGACTAAACCCGTTCAAAACCATGCCATGAAGAAAGCATTACTGTTTCCTTTTTGGACGACTGCTTTTCTTCCTACGGTGATAGGATTTTTGTTTGATAGCCAGGTTCTCGTTTTATTAGGCGCTATGCTTACTGCAGGAGCTTTTGGCGACTTTATCATGTATCGTGAATTGCGCAAAGAAAAAAGCGCGGCATGGGTCGTTGATGACCCTTCACTGCCGCGCCTCCATATTTACAATCAGTATCCAAAAAACGACAGCACCGATTAATCGGTGCTTTTCTTTTCTTATCTAACCAGATGAGTAACTTCCCATTTCCCAGTCAAAATTTGTTTTTTTACTAACTTTTCGTCTTTTGCTATATAAACAATTGTTTCGAAAGATTTGTTGCCCGCCTCTACTTCAATCGTTACCTTATCGTATAAATCTGTTTCAGGATTTCCAGAATAATCCTCAAGATAGTCTAAAGCTGGCCATAAAACGTCCGGGATGTCGTAAATCTCCCCTTCAATTTGACCAGCACCCGATAACACCATTGCCGGATAACCCATTCCCGTGTCGTACAAAGTTCCTTTTGTTACCGCTTGTTCCTCCACCAATTCAGCTTCTTCCAAATAACAATGATACTTCCCGCCGCGCTTAAGCGTTCCGTATGCAAATAACAACATTTCCTATTCCTCCATACAAAAACCGGATGCGGCAAGGCACCCGGTTGCTTTTTTAGTTTTGTCGTGCTTTGAAACTACATGCTTCGGTAGATAATGATCATTTCAGCTTTTGGACTTATCTAGCTGTGGTGGCCAGATTCTCGGGTCATAAGTCAATCCAGCTACGTGGCAAAAAGCGCCACTTTGCTGATTCGCCTTATGCCTGTCGAATCTTAACGGCCATCCTCGCTTTTAGTCTTATCCAGCTCCGGTAGCCAGATTCTCGGGTCATAAGTCAACCCAGCTACGTGGCAAAAAGCGCCACTTTGCTGATTCGCCTTATGCCTGTCGAATCTTAACGGCCATCCTCGCTTTTAGTCTTATCCAGCTGCAACGACCTGCTCCTCGGGGCAGCCACTCTGGCTGTGCGGCAAAGAACGCCGCTTCGCCAGATCGTCTTACGCCTGTCGGAGCATAACGGTCGTTTCCGCTTTTAGACGTTAAATCTAAATAGCATGACGTCGCCGTCTTTGACGATGTATTCTTTGCCTTCTTGACGTACTTTCCCTGCTTCTTTTGCTGCTGCCATTGATCCGATTTCGACCAAGTCATCATAGGCAACTGTTTCGGCACGGATAAATCCGCGTTCGAAGTCAGAGTGAATAACGCCGGCACATTGTGGAGCTTTCATGCCTTTTTTGAATGTCCATGCACGCACTTCTTGAACGCCCGCGGTAAAATAAGTTGCTAATCCGAGCAAGCTGTATGAAGCTTTGACCAATTGGTCCAACCCAGACTCTTTAATGCCCAACTCTTCAAGGAACATTTCTTTTTCCTCGTCTTCAAGTTCAGCCATTTCTTCTTCGATTTTCGCACAAATAACGATGACGTCTGCATTGTCTTTTGCAGCAAAATCACGAACTTGTTGAACGTATTCGTTACTGTCAGCATCTGCAATTTCATCTTCTGAAACGTTTGCCACATAAAGCATCGGTTTGATTGTCAATAAATTCAAACCTTTTGCAATTAACAGCTCATCATCCGTAAATTCGATTGAACGTGCCAATTGGCCATTTTCAAAAGCTTCACGTAATTTCATCAGGACTGGCTCTTCTGCAACAGCGTCTTTGTCTTTTTGTTTTACTAACTTCGCTGCGCGGGCAATGCGTTTTTCGATGCTTTCCATATCTGCCAAGATCAATTCCAAGTTAATCACTTCAATATCAGAAATCGGGTCTACTTTTCCGGTTACGTGCGTGATGTTATCATCAGCAAAACAACGTACCACTTGGCAAATTGCATCTACTTCACGGATATGAGACAAGAATTTATTTCCTAATCCCTCACCTTTACTAGCACCTTCTACAATTCCTGCAATATCAGTAAATTCAAAAGCCGTGGGTACAGTTTTTTTCGGATCTACTAATTCCGTCAATTTGTTAAGACGCTCATCTGGAACTTCAACAATCCCAACGTTTGGATCTATTGTACAGAACGGGTAGTTTGCCGCTTCGGCACCCGCTTTAGTTATTGCATTAAATAATGTGGATTTCCCCACGTTTGGTAATCCTACAATCCCTGCAGTTAATGCCATAGGATGCACAACCTTTCCTCTATATAAAACGAATTATTTTTTACACAACCATTTCATTATAAGAACGAAACCTGGAATTGTCCATTTTTCATTCTGTTTCGGACTTAATTAGAATCTTTTTCATCTTTTTATTAAACTCCATACGCGGCAACATGACGCTATGTTGACACCCCTCACACTTAATGCGAACATCCGCTCCCATGCGAATAATTTTCCAGGCATTGGCTCCACAAGGATGGCCTTTTTTCATTTCAACTATATCGTTCAGCCCAAACTCCTTCATTTCCATGAGTCTGCCTCCCTTTTACGTTTTAGCATTTCTTGCTGTGGTCACTTCTTCTGGAGATCGCTGCATCATTACCATACGCGGATAAGGAATTTCAACTCCACGTTGGTCCAAAAAGTCCTTCAAATCGCGACGCATTCCTCTCGCGACAGCAAAATGCTGCATTGGTAAAGTTTCTGCTGTAATTCGCATAACAATTTCAGTTGTCGTTAAATTTTGAACACCTAATAGCTCCGCTGGCTTAATAATCTGTTCATAACGATCTTGCAAACCATTCAAAAATTCCATTATGAGCTTTTCAACGCGCGTAATATCCGATTCATAAGAAATGTTGACATCAACCACTGCGATAGAATTGTGAATTGAGAAGTTTACAACGTCCGTTATGTTGCCATTCGGGAAGATAAACAGTTCACCTGTCCATGCTTTTACTTTGGTCGTACGTAACCCGATTTCTTCCACGGTTCCTTCGGCAGCACCGATTCGAACATAATCACCTACAGAAAATTGATCTTCAAAAATAATAAAGAAACCGGTAATCACATCTCGTACTAAGTTCTGAGCACCAAATCCGACTGCTAAACCTAACACACCAGCACCTGCAATCAAACCGGTAATATCAATCGTGAAAGTTGACAAAATGGAAACTGCCGCTATGAAATACACGACATACGCCACGACGTTTGATAATAATTTTGATAAAGTTTGCTGTCTTCGCTCGTTATAAAGTAGCGGACCTTTAATACGTACAGAAAAAGTTTTTCGAATCAATACACGTAATACTTTCACCAGTACAACCGCAGCTACAGTAATCAACACGACTTTTAATAAAACAATGATTAGACCTATCCACATTGCTTCGTCCGCGAGAACATTAAAAATTCGTTGTATCATTTTCTCAACGCTCACTCTTTCACCTTCCCACACTTACATCAAATTAAATTTATAAATAATTGTAACGACCACTCCAACAACAACTATACCTGGCAATAAATTCGCTACTCTAATTTTTGTTACACCCATCATATTCAGACCAATTGCAACGATCATTACTCCACCTGTTGCACTCATTTCCAATATGAACATATCGAGTGCTACATCAGGAATTGCTAAGCTAATTTGAGTTGCAAACAAGGCGATTAATCCTTGATAAACAAATACTGGAATCGCTGCAAGCATAACACCAAAGCCAAGTGTAGAAGCTAAAACGATGGAAGTAAATCCATCAATTATTCCTTTTGAAATTAATACGCCATGCTCATTACTCAAGCCACTTTCCATTGCTCCGATGATTCCCATTGCTCCAATTACAAATATTAAAGTAGCTGTTACAAATCCTTGAGCAAGGCTGCCATTACTTTCTTTAGCTCCAAGCATGCGTTCAATCCAATGACCAAAATCGTTCAATTTACCTTCTAAGTTTGCCCATTCTCCAATAACTGCGCCCAACACTAAACTAATAATAACAATTATAAAGTTTTGACTTCCCAATCCCATTTGTAGACCAAGCACAATTACTGCTAAGCCAATAACATACATGACCGTCTCTTTCATGTTGTCAGAAATATTGCGAAGAGCTCTTCCAAGAATGGTTCCCACTACAATTAAAACAGCGTTTATTAACGTCCCTAAGAGAACCACTACATTTCTCCTCCTCTACAAGTTTCCTCGTCTACTGCAAGACAATCTTCTCCCTCTTTTCAACGTTCGATTTGGTTTCTCACTTATCAAAAACAGAACCTATTCCCTTTCTAAGGAATAGGCACTTGTCAGCTTAACAATTCCAAAATTCGCTCCAGGTCATCTTCAGAGAAAAATTCAATTTCTATTTTTCCTTTATTCTTAATTTTTTTAATCTGGACTTTTGTGCCAAAACGATCTCTTAGTTCAGATTGTTTTTCTTCTATAAAAATATCTCTCTTTTTTTCAATTGTTTCACGTGGAACATCTTCATTTAAACGCTGCACCAAATTCTCTAGCTGACGAACGTTCAAGTTTTCTTTAACCACTTTTGTGGCTGTTTCTAAAATGATTTTTTTGTTTCTCAAGCCAAGAAGTGTACGCCCATGCCCCATTGACAATTCCTTGTCAGAGATAAGTTTACGTACCGTATCAGGCAACGCTAAAAGCCGAATATGATTGGCAATATGCGGACGACTTTTACCTAAGCGAAAAGCAAGTTGTTCTTGCGTTAAGTTTAATGCTTCCATTAGTTTCTGGTAAGCTTCTGCTTCTTCAATTGGCGTTAAATCTTCTCGTTGAAGGTTTTCCAATATAGCAAGTTCCATCATTTGTTGGTCCGTCAACTCTTTAACAATCGCCGGAACTTTTTTCAACTTAATCAATTTTGCTGCCCGGAAACGACGTTCACCAACAACCAGTTCATATTTTTCTCCCACTCTTCTTACAACAATCGGCTGCAAAATTCCATGTTCTTTAATAGATTCTGCCAACTCTTCCAAAGCTGCTTGATCGAAAATTTTTCGTGGTTGATACGGATTTGCTTGAATTTCACTCGTATGAAGTTGATTTACTTTGTCTGCATCATTGCTTGCCTCTCCTGGAAACAACGCATTGATGCCTTTCCCTAAACCTTTAGCCATTATCAATCACTTCCTTCGCCAATTCTAAATACACTTCTGCGCCTCTGGATTTTGGATCATAGATAATAATTGGCTCTCCATGGCTCGGTGCTTCACTCAATCTTACGTTTCTAGGAATAATTGTTTTATAAACTTTATCTTGGAAGTATTTTTTCACTTCATCAATTACTTGCATCCCTAGGTTTGTTCGTGCATCGTACATGGTCAATAAGACACCATCAATCATTAAATCGTGATTTAAATGTTTTTGCACTAAGCGAATTGTGCTCAATAATTGGCTCAACCCTTCTAATGCATAGTATTCACACTGTACCGGAATAATAATTGCATCCGATGCTGTTAAAGAGTTTAAAGTTAGTAATCCCAATGAAGGTGGACAATCAATGATTATGTAATCGTACATATCTTTGACTTCTTCCAGTGCATTTTTCAAGCGAGCTTCTCTTGAAATGGTAGAAACTAATTCAATTTCAGCTCCAGCAAGAGAAATTGTCGCCGGAACTACATGTAGATTCTCCACTTTTGTTTCCATTATTGTGCTTTTCACATCTATATCGTCAATTAACACTTCGTAAATGCATTTATCCACGTCGCCTTTGTTGACTCCTACCCCACTGGTCGCATTTCCTTGAGGATCTACATCTATTAAAAGAACTTTTTTGCCCAAATATGCAAGGCAGGCACTTAAATTTACTGAAGACGTTGTTTTTCCTACGCCGCCCTTTTGATTGGCGATCGCAATAGTTCTACCCACACTTGCACCAACTTTCTCTATTACTTTCTTTATTTTACTGCGGAATCTTTGTTTTAGCTATTTTATTACTTATAAAGCACAGCATTTTCAAGGAATAATTATAGACAAAAATCATAACTTTGACTTATACTAGCTTCCATTTTTCTATTGTATCAAAATTTTTCAACAATACGACGATGGAGCCATTAAAAAAACTCTTTCCATACAGGAAAGAGCTTCTCATGATTTTTTTTTCGGAATTTTTACTGTGATTTGATAATATTCTTCGTATTCTTCTTCTTCTGTTGTTAAATCAATGCCGCTTTTAGTAACCATACTCAGTGATTCTTTAATCGTGTTCATTGCAATTCGCATATCTCTGCTAATTGCTTTTCTTCGGGCCTTTGGTTTTTTTGGCTCATTTGAAAGCAACTTACTTACTTTTATCTCTAATTGCTTTACATTTAAACTTTCTTCAATCGTTTCATCAAATAGCTTTTTTTGCTGCTCTGCGTCTTTTACCTGTAACAATGCTCTGGCATGTCGTTCTGTTAGTAATCGCTTTAACAATGCCGCTTGAATTTCTTCAGGCAACTTTAGTAACCGTAGCTTGTTGGCAACTGTCGACTGCCCTTTACCTAGACGCTGCGCCAAAGCTTCCTGCGTAATTTCTTGTATATCAAGTAAATTACGATAAGCATGTGCCTCTTCTATCGAGGTAAGCTCTTCACGCTGAAGATTTTCAATCAAAGCTATAGACGCAGTTTCTTTGTCACTCAAATTCCGGATGATGGCTGGCACTTCTGTCCATTCGAGTGATTTCATTGCACGAAAACGACGTTCTCCTGCAATGATTTCATACTCTCCTTCAACTTCAGACTTCCTAACTACGATTGGTTGAATCACTCCATGAACATGAATTGTCCGTGCAAGTTCTTCAATTTTTTCTTGATCAAAAATTGTTCTTGGCTGAAATTTATTTGCATGTATTTTGTCGAGCGGTAATTTGAGTACTTCTTCTGAAGACTTGTGTTCTACCGCTTCTTTTTTTGCTGTCTCATTTACTTTATCGCCGCCTCCGAAGAAACGTGAAAAAGGACTTTTCACCTTCAAGCACCACCTTTTACAAGCTCACTTAGCTGTTAAATCTTGATCACTGTTATTTTTAAATGTTTCACGTGGAACATTAAGAGATAGGTGATTTGTTTGGAATTCCAGCTTTTCGCGGATATTTCTTTGGTGTGTCTTTGAACTTTTTAAAGACTTGAATGTACCGTTCGCTTTCCTCTATAGGCAACAAGAAAGAGTGAACAGCTTCTAGTTTTACGCCAAGTTTCTGCAATGCTTTTTCCGCATCTTCCAATTCATCTGCCGCTGAAGCAGCTTTCATTGCTGCAAAAACTCCGCCCTTTTTAACTAAAGGCACACATAACTCGGCTAACACTGACAAACGAGCTACAGCACGAGCCGTTACGACATCGTATTTTTCACGGTGGATAGACTGTCCGAAATCTTCTGCTCTTGAATGAATAAATTGTACTTTGGTCAATTCAAGCTCTTTACTTAAATGCTCTAAAAACTGAATTCGTTTATTTAAAGAATCAACGATTGTAATTTCGATATGTGGAAAACAAATTTTTAATGGGATACTGGGAAATCCGGCTCCGGCACCCACGTCACAAATTTTCATTGATTTTGTGAAATCTAAATAAAATGCTGCTGTAATCGAATCGTAAAAATGCTTTAAATAGACAGCGGGTTGTTCGGTTATGGCTGTAAGATTCATTTTTTCGTTCCATTCGACCAATTCCTTATGATAAATACGAAATTGCTCTAGTTGTTGTTCAGTCAAGAAGATTCCTTTTTCACTGAGAGCATCTTTAAACTGTTGTTCGTTCAAACTGACTTCCCCCTTCTTGCAAGTTTTTTATGTAAAAAAGAAATGAGCTGGTGTGAGCCAGCCCATTCTGTTGTCTAGCTTATGGCTTTACTGTGATACTGAGATTTTCGCAATCTTTCCTTGTTCAATATACACCAATAAGATGGATATGTCAGCCGGATTAACACCTGAGATGCGCGTAGCTTGTGCGATAGATAGCGGACGAACTTCTGCAAGTTTACCTCGAGCTTCAGTCGCAATTCCGGAAATCGCATGATAATCAATATTATCAGGAATTTTTTTGTTCTCCATTTTTTTAAGTTTATCAACTTGTTGCAACGACTTCTCGATATAGCCTTCATATTTAATATGGATTTCGACTTGTTCTTTTACTTCAGCTTCCAATTCTATCGTCGAAGCTGTCAGTTGTGAAATCATGTCATAAGTCATTTCCGGACGCTTCAATAAATCCGCTCCCCGAATACCGTCTTTCAATTCACTGCCGCCTGCGTCACGAATCACTTGCTGAGTCGTTTCGTTTGGCTTTATCATAATGCCTCTCAAGCGCTTAATTTCTTCTTCAATACGCTCTTTTTTCGCAAGGAATTTCACATAGCGCTCTTCTTTAACCATGCCGATTGCATAAGCCAGTTCCGTTAAACGCATATCTGCATTGTCATGACGAAGCAATAAGCGATATTCTGCACGAGATGTTAACAAACGATAAGGTTCGTTTGTCCCCTTTGTTACCAAATCATCAATTAAGACACCGATATACGCGTCAGAACGACTCAAAATAACTTCTTCTTTGCCGAGCACTTTCGCTGCTGCATTGATTCCCGCCATTAGTCCTTGACCAGCTGCTTCTTCGTAGCCAGACGTTCCGTTAATTTGACCTGCAGTGTAAAGATTTTCAATTTGTTTTGACTCTAATGTTGGCCATAATTGCGTCGGAACGATGGCATCATACTCGATAGCATAACCTGCACGCATCATTTCAGCCTTCTCAAGCCCTGGAATCGATTCTAACAGCTTCCGTTGGACATGTTCAGGCAAACTTGTTGAAAGACCTTGTACGTAAACCTCGCGCGTATTACGACCTTCAGGTTCTAAAAAGATCTGGTGACGTGGTTTGTCATTAAAACGAACGACTTTGTCTTCAATTGAAGGACAATAACGCGGACCCGTTCCTTTGATCATTCCAGAATACATCGGTGATAGGTGTAAATTATCATCAATTACTTGATGCGTTTGCTCATTTGTATAAGTTAACCAGCATGGCAGTTGATCCGTGATATATTCTGTCGTTTCATAACTGAAAGCGCGAGGTACATCGTCTCCAGGTTGAATTTCAGTTTTGCTGTAATCAATGCTGTTACTGTTAACGCGCGGAGGTGTTCCCGTTTTAAAGCGGACTGTTTCAAATCCAAGTTTTTCTAGATTTTCTGCCAATTTAATGGAAGGTTGCTGATTATTTGGCCCACTTGAGTAACGCAAATCGCCAATGATAATTTCACCACGCAGAAATGTTCCAGTCGTGATAACGACTGATTTGGCGCGATAAATGCCTCCTACTTGTGTGATCAACCCTTGAATTTTACCGTCTTCAACAATTAGTTCCTCAGCTATCCCTTGATGCAAGGTTAAATTTGGGGCTTCTTCCATCAGACGCTTCATTTCCTGCTGGTAGAGCACTTTATCAGCTTGTGCGCGTAGTGCGCGTACAGCTGGTCCTTTAGCGGTATTCAACATTCTCATTTGAATGTGTGTTTTATCGATCACGCGTCCCATGGCTCCGCCAAGTGCATCAATTTCACGTACAACAATACCTTTCGCTGGCCCACCAATTGATGGGTTACAAGGCATAAATGCGATCATATCCAAATTCATCGTTAAAACAAGCGTTTTAGCGCCCATTCGTGCAGAGGCAAGAGCAGCTTCCGCTCCTGCATGTCCTGCTCCTACAACGATGACATCGAACGTACCTGCTTCATATTGTGGCATGTTCGTTCATTCCCTTCGAGTTTTATTTCCCTAGACAGAACTGAGAAAATAATTGGTTAAGGAGGCCATCATCTGCGGTGTCTCCAATAATTTCCCCAAGAATTTCCCATGTTCGAGTAACGTCAATTTGAATCATGTCTACGGGAACTTCCATTTCAGCGGCCTCTATAGCGTCTGAAATGGTTTTGTGCGCCTGATGTAGCAATGCAATGTGGCGCACATTGGACACATAAGTCATGTCCCCGGCCTCTATTTCTCCCTGGAAAAATAGAGCAGCTATCGCTTCTTCAAGTTGGTCGATGCCTTCTTCTTCGATTAACGAAGTCGTTACAAGCAATTTATCGCCTGCAAGCTTCTGTACTTGACCTAAATCTATTTTCTGCGGCAAATCGGTTTTGTTAATAACAACGATATAGTCCATGTCTTTAACTGTTTCAAACAACAACTCATCTTCTGGAGTCAGCGTTTCTGCGTAATTCAGCACGTAAAGAATCAAATCTGCTTCCTTTAGTACTTTTCTTGAGCGCTCAACACCAATCCGTTCGACAATATCTTCCGTTTCGCGAATCCCAGCTGTATCAACTAAACGCAATGGAACACCACGGACATTTACGTATTCCTCTATTATATCACGGGTTGTTCCCGCTATTTCGGTGACAATGGCTTTATTCTCTTGAACAAGGCTATTTAATAGCGAAGATTTCCCAACATTGGGGCGCCCCAAAATAACAGTTGAAAGTCCTTCTCTCAAGATTTTTCCTTGTGATGAGGTCTGCAATAGTTTATCAATTTCCGAACGGACCCACTTCGATTTTTCTAGCATAATTGGACGTGTCATTTCTTCTACGTCGTCATATTCTGGATAATCGATATTGACTTC
Source organism: Planococcus sp. S3-L1 (assembly GCF_030063085.1). Classification (NCBI taxonomy): domain Bacteria; kingdom Bacillati; phylum Bacillota; class Bacilli; order Caryophanales; family Caryophanaceae; genus Planococcus; species Planococcus sp. S3-L1. The sequence continues at coordinate 30,434 of NZ_JASISN010000027.1, forward strand.
CATTTGAGCAATCGATTCAAGTAAAGCTTGGCGCAATGTGCCAATTAGTTTTGATAACTTGCCTTCCATTTGGTTAAGTGCAACATCCATGGCACGATCCGTTTTTGCACGAATCAAGTCCATCACTGCTTCTGCTTGAGATAAATCGATTCGGCCATTTAAAAATGCTCGTTTCGTAAACTCACCTGGTTCGGCAAGTCTTGCTCCTGCACGTAGTACCAATTCAAGCACACGATTGACCGACACAATTCCGCCGTGGCAGTTAATTTCTACAACATCTTCACGGGTAAAGGTTTTTGGTGCTTTCATGAGCGATACCATGACTTCTTCCGCTACTTCTCCTGTTGTTGGATCTTCAAGGTGTCCGTAATGGATTGTATGCGTTACTTGGGAAGCTAGCGCTCTTTTGCTTGGAGCCCGAAACAGCTTGTCCGCAATTGCAACAGCTTCAGGACCACTCAAGCGGACAATTGCGATTGCTCCCTCTCCACTCGGTGTCGATATGGCAGCGATTGTATCGAATTCCATGGTGTTTCCTCCTCTTAAGAAAAGCGACAGCGGCCGTTTTGCAGACCGATATAGCTTGACAGTTGAAAAACAGCATCGCTCGCTCTGTGGATAAAAACAGAACAGCTAGGCAGCTTAATGATCAAAATATATATTCACAGCTTTATTTTCGCTTAAAAAAAGTTGCCCACATGTGGACAACCAGTAAATGAACGTGGCTTTCTAACATATTACATTAGCATAAACCACTCCAAATCAAAAGACACAGAGCTCCATTTTGATAAATTTCGTCAATTTGGCATAAAAAAGCCCACCAAATTGGCGGGCTTTTTGTTATTTATGAGGTTCGATGACTAGGTAGCGGTTTGGATCTTTGCCTTCCGAATGCGTATCGATGTCTAAACGTCTTGATAATGTCTGATGGATGACTTTTCGTTCAGAGGATGGCATTGGTTCAAACTGAACACGCCCACCGGTCCGAATTGCCTTGTCTGCCATTCGATCTGCTAATTGTTCTAGCGTCTCTTGGCGACGTTCACGATAATTCTCAGCATCTAGTTGAATCATCATAAATTGATTTGAATATTTATTCGCAACCAATTGAGCTAGTTGCTGAAGGGAATTTAAGGTTTGTCCTCGTTTGCCGATCAGCATCGCTACTTTTTCACTTTCAAGATAAAAGCTGACTTTTTTGCCAAGCTGTTCATGTGTAATCGATAAATCTTCAATTTTCATGCCTTTAGCAATCGATTGAATATAGTTTTTTGTTTCTTCAATGGCTTGTTCGTTAGAGAGCGCAGGAACTTCTTCTTTTTCAAGCAATTCTCCAGGTATTTCAAAAATTTCAGTCGTTTGTTCGAGTGTGTCACTATTTTCAGGAGCAGCTGTTTTTTCAATTACGGTAACTTCAACTTCTGCTTTTTTAGCACCAAAACTGAAAAATCCTTTCTTTTCTTGCTGAATGATCTGGATTGTAACTTCTTCACGTGGAACTTGGAGTTTTTCTAATGCTTCAGATATCGCGTTTTCAACAGTTAAACCCGTTTGCGTAATCTGTTTCACTTTTTAGCCCCTCCTGCTTTCGTTTTAACAGGCTGTTGTGTCTCTTTTTTCTCCCATGGACGATAAATAACCAAGTTTTGAATAAGGGAAATAACATTCCCAATTACCCAGTACAATGTCAATGCAGATGGCAACACGATACCAAATCCGATAATCATTACCGGCATGAAATACATCATAATTTTCATTTGAGGATTATCCATTGCTGGTCCAGTACGCAATACGACAAATTGCATCAATCCAGCAATTACCGCTAAAATAATACTCGGTTCTGCTAATGGAAAAATAAGGAATGATCCTAAATCGATTTCAGGCGTATTATTCATACGACTAATTGCGTGATAAAAACCGATCAGTACCGGCATTTGAATCAAAACAGGCAAACAACCCGCCATTGGATTGACGCCTCTTTCTTGGAACAAAGCCATCATTTCTTTTTGATATTTCTGTTGTGTGACAGCATCTTTTGACTTGTATTTTTCTTTTAATTTAACAAGTTCAGGCTGTACTTCTTGCATACGTTTCGAACTCTTTGTCTGTTTGATCATTAATGGCAGCATGACCAATCGAATGATGATCGTAACAGCAATAATCCCGAAGCCGTAAGTTCCTAGTAAACCTTTAAAGAATTTAATAGTTGATACCAGTGGCCAGACAATAAATTCATTCCAAAATCCTTCACTTTGATCACTAATCGGCTGATCGAACTCTGTACAACCCGAAAGCAGCAAGGCTACCGCGATCAATGAAATAAGCAGAACTAATTTCTTATTCACCCTTCTTCCCCCAAACTAATTTCAATTACTTCTATAATAACATCTATTCTGACTAGTCTTCTACTTCTTCGGCAATGTACGAGCAATCTTCAATACATGTTCGAGACTTTTCTTGCTTTCATGAAAATCCAATGTGGCCGCCTGTGGTCGGGCGATGATAATGTAGTCTGCATTCGGCAATAGTTCGTCTTTCAATTCCAAGAAAGTTTGCCGGATATAACGTTTCACCCGGTTACGTACTACCGCATTTCCTACTTTTTTACTGACAGATAGTCCTATGCGAAACTCTGGCTGCTCACTCTTTAGCACATAAACAATAAACTGCCGATTCGCAAAGGATTTTCCTTTTTTAAAGATTTGCTGAAATTCTTTATTCTTCTTGATCCGTTGATCCTTGTTCATTCTTTCACCTGCTTATTTTAATACCTTTTCGCCAAAATCAAGCAGAAAAGAAAAAAAAGACCACTGATGCGGTCAGTGGACTTAAGCTGATAATACTTTTCTTCCTTTACGGCGACGAGCTGCGATAATGCGACGTCCGTTCTTCGTGCTCATACGTGCTCTAAAGCCGTGTACTTTGCTATGCTTACGTGTATTTGGTTGGTATGTGCGTAATGTCATATATGACACCTCCTATATTGAGAGTTAACTATTTATCTAAAGACAGTCTCGACTATTATAAAGGCGCAAGGCTATAAATGTCAATGTCTCATTAAAAAACAACTCAAAAACCTCTTCTTCTTTATTGATTAAGTTATACACAATTTCTAACCGTATCTCTTAGCCTCCTGTTTACTATTTTTACGATGAAAATAATTATCCACAAGCCTTATCTACAGTTTTTTAACATACGAACCTCTTGTGGATAGTTTGTATGTGCAGAAAAAAAGTTATGTGGATAACTTAAAGAACTTCTTGTATTGTCTCTTCTTTTTTGGTAACATTAACTTGTTTTCACTTGTTAATAGTTTTTACTCTAAATAAGTTATCCACAAATTGTGGGTAAGGTGTGGACAGTTATTCCCCACCTTGTTTATGAATGTTATCCACAAGCTGTGATTTTGTGTATGATATACTTTAAAATATAGTTTAAATATAAAGGAGAAGAGCTATTGGAACACTTAGACGAACTTTGGTCGAGTGTCTTAGCCCAAGTTGAAACTAAAATCTCCAAACCAAGTTTTGAAACGTGGTTAAAATCAACAAAACTTTTATCCTACCAGGATGATACAGTCACCATTTCAGCGCCCAATTCTTTTGCACGTGATTGGTTGGAAAACCATTATGTACACTTGATCACCGGAATTTTATCAGATTCCACTGGCGATGATATGATGATTAAGTTTGTTGTGCCCAAAGATCAGGATATGGATGATTTTCAACTCCCTGCGCCTCGCGTTAAACCGGGTCATGACCAGCAGCAAGAGTTTTTGCCTGGCATGCTGAATCCTAAATATACTTTCGATACGTTTGTAATTGGTTCAGGCAACCGCTTTGCGCATGCCGCCTCTTTGGCCGTGGCCGAAGCACCCGCAAAAGCTTATAACCCGCTGTTTATCTATGGGGGAGTTGGACTTGGTAAGACACATTTAATGCATGCTATTGGACATTACGTCCTCGAACACAATCCGAATGCGAAAGTGGTTTATTTGTCTTCGGAAAAATTTACAAACGAATTTATTAACTCAATACGTGACAATAAAACGGGCGAGTTCCGCGATAAATACAGAGGTGTCGACATTCTTTTAATTGACGATATTCAGTTTTTAGCGGGGAAAGAACAAACACAGGAAGAGTTTTTCCATACGTTTAACACGCTGCACGAAGAGTCCAAGCAAATAATTATCTCAAGTGACCGACCGCCAAAAGAGATTCCTACACTAGAAGATCGATTGCGTTCTCGTTTTGAATGGGGATTGATTACAGACATTACACCACCTGATTTGGAAACCCGTATCGCTATTTTGCGCAAAAAAGCAAAAGCGGATGGACTGGATATTCCAAATGACGTCATGACGTATATTGCGAATTCTATAGATTCGAATATTCGTGAGCTTGAAGGAGCATTAATCCGCGTTGTGGCTTACTCTTCTTTGATTAATCGCGATATGAGCGCTGAGCTCGCTGCTGAAGCTTTAAAAGATATCATGCCAAACTCAAAGCCAAAAGTTATTACAATTTTAGACATTCAACATGCTGTTGGTGATCAATTCAACGTTAAATTAGAAGATTTTAAAACAAAACGTCGCACAAAAGATATCGCATATCCGCGTCAAGTTGCGATGTATTTGTCACGTGAGATGACTGATTTCTCTTTGCCTAAAATTGGAGAAGAATTTGGTGGACGTGATCATACAACCGTTATTCACGCTCACGATAAAATTTCAAAAATGTTAAAAGACAATCAGCAACTTCAACAAGATATTAAGGACATCAAAAGCGCATTGGGCAAGTAAATACCTTGTGGATAACCCGATAAATTAGCAAGCAGTTTATGCACAGTTTATCTACATGTGGATAAACTGCTTTTGTTGACTTTTTAAGGCTTATCCACATATTCACAGCCCCTACTACTACTATTACTTTAAAAGCCTTTAAATAAAATATATATATAAGCGAGGTTCGAGAATGAAATTCGAGATAAAACGTGAACGACTAGTTGAAGGATTAAACGATGTAATGAAAGCAGTAAGTTCAAAAACAACGATTCCGATCTTAACAGGAATTAAAATGGATGTATCTTCAGAAGGAATGAGATTAACTGGTAGTGACTCTGATATCACGATCCAAACATTTATTCCAGCAGAAGAAGATGGAGAGCAAATCATTCAGGTAACTGAAGGAGGAAGCATTGTTCTTCAAGCGAAGGTTTTCGGAGAAATCATTCGTAAATTGCCAACTAACGAAGTTGAAATTGAAATCACAGGAAATTTCCAAACGCATATTCGTTCAGGAAAATCTGAATTTCATTTAATCGGCTTGGACGCAATGGATTATCCACAATTACCAGACATTCAAGACGATCGTTTGTTTACAATTCCAGCCGATTTACTAAAAACAATCAACCGTGAAACAGTCTTTGCTGTATCTAGTTCAGAAACACGACCTGTACTCACAGGTGTTCATTGGGAAGTAAAAGATGGCGAACTTATTTGTGTGGCAACCGACAGCCATCGTCTGGCACGTCGAAAAACAAAGTTAGAAACACTACCAGAAGGGGAGTATAGCGTTGTTATCCCCGGAAAAAGTTTGACTGAATTAAATAAAATTCTTGATGACACTTCTGAAGCAGTAGAAATCGTCATGACAAATCAACAAGTTTTATTTAAATCAAAACACATTCTTTTCTTCTCTCGTCTATTAGAAGGAAATTATCCTGACACAACTCGCTTAATCCCAGCAGAATACAAAACGACTGTAACTGTTAACGGACGTTCCCTTTTACAAGCAATCGATCGTGCGTCTTTGTTAGCAAGAGAAGAACGCAATAATGTCGTGCGTTTCTCTGCGAAAGCAGGAAATGAAGTAGAAGTTTCTTCTAATTCACCAGAAGTAGGTAAAGTAGAAGAACAGCTACAAGCACAAAGCATCGAAGGAGAAGAATTAAAAATCTCTTTCAGCGCGAAATTTATGATGGATGCGCTAAAAGCAATTGATGGACAAGATGTTATTATTCAGTTTACTGGGGCAATGCGTCCTTTCATTTTAAAATCAGCTTTAGATGATTCGATTTTGCAGCTAATTCTTCCTGTCCGAACATATTAAAATTAAATCACACCCTCAGGATAGCCATATAGGCTATCCTTTTTACTTTTTAGCTAAAATAGGGTAAAATAGAGGGATAGACTATGAATCGAAGGATGAGTGCATTTTGAGAGAAATCGGGATTGAGACTGAATATATAACATTGGGACAATTATTAAAAATGACGGATACAATAAGTTCAGGTGGAATGGCTAAATGGTTTTTAGGGGAACACGAAGTTTTTGTAAACGGTGAAGCTGAAAGCCGTAGAGGACGTAAATTACGTCCGAATGACCTTATCAATATTCCAGGGTTTGGAGAATTTCGTATCGTGACTGCTGAAGGCATGAGCTTCGATGCGGATTGACCGCCTCGAGCTTGTCAATTATCGAAACTACGAATCACTAGAACTAAATTTTTCTCCAGAGATTAACGTCTTTATAGGAGAAAATGCACAAGGCAAAACGAATATCATGGAATCACTTTACGTTTTATCCATGGCTAAATCGCATCGCACATCAAATGACAAGGAATTGATACGCTGGGAAGCCGAATATGGTAAAATTAAAGCTGATGTTTACCGTAAATATGGTAAACTGCCCCTCGAAATCACCTTGTCAAAAAAAGGTAAGAAAGCAAAAGTCAATCATTTAGAACAACGTAGACTGAGTGATTATATTGGCCAATTAAATGTTGTTATGTTTGCTCCAGAAGACTTACACCTTGTAAAAGGAAGTCCACAAGTACGCAGGCGTTTCATTGACATGGAAATCGGACAAATTTCTCCAGTTTATTTGCATGATTTAGTAACTTACCAAAAACTCCTCAAACAAAGAAATCATATATTGAAACAGCATTACGGAAAACAAACGATTAATGACGTAATGTTCGATGTCTATACAGAACAATTCATAGAAGCGGCTGTCAAAATCATTCGTAAGCGATATCAGTTCATGGAGCTTTTGCAAAAATGGGCTGAACCAATCCATCACGGTATTTCCCGTGGATTGGAACAACTTCAAATCCGCTATCAACCGATCAGCGGTTTAAAGCCTGAATGGACGCCGGAAGAAATGGCGTCTTTTTTAGAGCAGAAACTGATAGAAGTGCGAAAACGAGAAATTGAACGGGGAGTGACGCTTGTCGGTCCTCACCGTGACGAACTTCAATTTTTTGTTAATGGCTACGATGTTCAAACTTACGGTTCGCAGGGGCAACAGCGCACTACCGCTTTATCGTTAAAACTCGCTGAAATCGAACTGATTAAACAGGAAGTTGGAGAAGCGCCTGTGTTATTACTTGATGATGTGCTCTCTGAATTGGATGATTACAGACAATCTCACTTACTGAATACAATTAAAGGGTCTGTTCAAACTTTTGTTACGACGACAAGTGTTGAAGGAATCCAACACGAAACCATCCAAAGTGCACGTCTTTTCGAAGTTTCTAATGGAAAAGTTAAAGAATAATGCTATTGGTATTTTTACAGCTGAAAATTATAGGTTTTTAGGTACTTACACCTGTGAATGTCTAAATTATTATGAAATATTGTCCTTATCGTCCACAGGTTATGTTGATAAATGGAATTCGGGATTATGAAATGCGTAAGAAAGAGCAGGTGAATGGAATGGCTATGGAAGAAAAAGGTTTGCAAGAATCATATGAAGCGAGTCAAATTCAGGTATTAGAAGGATTAGAAGCTGTTCGTAAAAGACCAGGTATGTATATCGGTTCTACAGGTTCAAGAGGTCTACACCATTTAGTTTGGGAGATCGTAGATAATAGTATTGATGAGGCACTAGCGGGTCATTGTACCGAAATTAAAGTTTCCATTGAACCCGATAATTGGATTCGCGTAGAAGATAACGGGCGTGGAATTCCTGTTGGTATGCAGAAAAAAATGGGACGTCCAGCAGTAGAAGTTATTATGACTGTTTTGCACGCAGGAGGTAAATTTGGCGGCGGAGGTTACAAAGTATCTGGTGGTCTTCACGGCGTAGGTGCTTCTGTAGTAAATGCTTTGTCAGAAACGACAGAAGTATTCGTTAATCGCGATGAAAAAAGACACTATATTAAATTTGAACGTGGTGCGGTAAAAGAAGAACTAAAAGTAATTGGAGATTCAGAACACACAGGCACGACAATCCGTTTTAAAGCGGATCCAGAAATTTTTACAGAAACGACTGTATATGAATTCGATCTTCTAGATCATCGCTTACGTGAACTAGCTTATTTGAATCGTGGCTTAAGAATTGTCATGAAAGATGAGCGCGAAGGCGAAGAAAAAGAGAAAGTTTATCATTTTGAAGGCGGCATTAAGTCGTATGTCGAACATTTAAACAAATCCAAAGACCCACTCCACGACGAGGCTATTTTTGTTGAGGCTGAAAAAGAAGGCATTACTGTTGAAGTAGCGATGCAATACAATGCTGGCTACGCAGCCAATATTTTCTCTTTTGCTAACAATATCAATACCCATGAAGGCGGAACACACGAATCCGGCTTTAAAACTGCTTTGACACGTGTAGTTAATGACTATGCTCGTAAAAAGAGCATGTTGAAAGAACAAGATCTAAATTTAACCGGAGATGACGTGCGCGAAGGATTGACTGCAATCATTTCCATCAAACACCCAGATCCACAGTTTGAAGGCCAAACAAAAACTAAACTTGGCAATACGGAAGTCAGTACTATCGTTAATAATTTATTTTCTGGCGGGTTTGATCGATTCTTGCTAGAGAATCCTACCGTTGCAAAGAAAATTGTTGAAAAAGGGATTATGGCTTCCCATGCACGTATGGCGGCTAAAAAAGCTCGTGAGTTTACGCGTCGTAAATCAGTTCTTGAAGTATCAAGTCTGCCAGGTAAACTGGCCGATTGTTCATCTCGTGATCCTAAAATTAGTGAAATTTATATCGTTGAGGGTGATTCAGCTGGTGGATCTGCAAAATCAGGCCGAGATCGTCATTTTCAAGCGATTTTGCCATTGCGCGGAAAGATCTTGAACGTTGAGAAAGCTCGTCTTGACCGAATTCTCACGAACGAGGAAATTCGCAATATTATTACAGCACTAGGTACCGGTATCGGTGAAGAGTTTAATCTTGAAAAAGCACGTTATCACAAAGTTGTTATTATGACCGATGCGGATGTTGACGGCGCTCATATTCGTACGCTGTTATTAACTTTCCTTTTCCGTTACATGCGTCCATTGCTTGAAGCTGGTTACATTTACATTGCCCAGCCGCCGTTGTTCCAAATCAAACAAGGCAAGCATGTGGATTATGTTTACTCAGATGAACAATTAAAATTAGCACTTGAAAAATTGTCTCCAACGCCAAAACCGAATATTCAGCGGTATAAAGGATTAGGAGAGATGAATGCGACACAACTGTGGGACACAACAATGGATCCGGATGTGCGGACTTTGCTGCAGGTCACATTAAACGATGCCATGGTAGCAGACGAAACTTTTCATATTTTGATGGGAGACGACGTTGAACCACGCCGTAACTTTATCGAAGAAAATGCGAAATACGTTAGAAACTTAGACGTTTAACAGGTATAGAGTTGAGAGGAGGCTGCGGATATGGCTGAACGGCCGAGCAGTGGTGTTGAAGAAATAAATATAAGTACGGAAATGCGGACTTCATTTTTAGATTATGCGATGAGCGTTATTGTGTCGCGTGCCTTACCTGATGTGCGTGATGGATTAAAGCCTGTCCACCGCCGTATTCTTTATGCAATGCATGATTTGGGAATTACGGCAGATAAAGGGTATAAAAAATCAGCGCGTATCGTTGGGGATGTTATTGGTAAATACCATCCGCACGGTGACTCAGCTGTTTATGAAACCATGGTTCGTATGGCGCAAGATTTTAGTTACCGCTATATGCTTGTAGACGGGCACGGAAACTTCGGGTCTGTCGATGGGGACTCAGCTGCGGCAATGCGTTATACAGAATCCAAAATGTCTAAAATTTCGATGGAATTATTACGCGATTTAAATAAAAACACGGTTGATTACCGCGATAACTATGATGGACAAGAAAAAGAACCAATTGTGTTACCAAGTCGTTTTCCAAATCTTTTAGTAAACGGTACGTCAGGGATTGCGGTTGGTATGGCTACCAATATTCCACCGCACCATTTGGGTGAAACAATCGATGCTGTTTTAGCACTCGCTGATAATCCTGCAATTACAACCGAAGAATTAATGGAGCATATTGAAGGACCTGATTTCCCGACTGGTGGTATTATCCTTGGTCGGAGCGGAATTCGTCGCGCCTATGAAACAGGCAAAGGTTCTGTGTTAATTCGTTCGGTTGTTGATATCGAAACAAAAGCGAATGGCAAAGAAGTTATTATTGTTAACGAAATTCCTTTCCAAGTAAACAAAGCGCGATTGATTGAAAAAATCGCGGAACTTGTCCGTGATAAAAAAATCGATGGAATTACGGATCTCCGAGACGAATCTGACCGTAACGGTATGCGCATCGTGATTGAAGTACGTCGAGATGCTAGCGCCAGTGTTCTCTTGAATAATTTGTACAAACAAACAGCGATGCAAACCAGCTTCGGTCTTAATATGCTAGCACTTGTGGACGGTCACCCAAAAGTTCTTAGCTTAAAAGAAATTCTTTTCCATTACCTTGAGCACCAGAAAGTAATCATTCGTCGTCGTACGCAATTCGAATTGACAAAAGCAGAAGATCGCGCTCATATTCTAGAAGGTTTGCGCATTGCGTTAGATCATATTGATGCGATTATTGCATTGATTCGTGGCTCACAAACAGCAGAACAAGCACGCAACGGCTTAATGACTGATTTCAATTTAACTGAGCGTCAATCTCAAGCGATTTTAGATATGCGTTTGCAACGTTTAACTGGGTTGGAAAGAGATAAAATCGAAGAAGAGTATCAAGCATTGGTGAAACTAATCGAAGAATTGAGAGATATTCTTGCGAATGATTATCGTATTCTTGAAATTATTAAGGAAGAAATGCTTGAAATTAAAGAACGCTTTAGCGATAAGCGTAGAACGGAAATCACAACTGGCGGAGCAGAAATGTTTGAAGATGAAGATTTGATTCCAGTGGAAGCAACAGTGTTGACACTGACTCATAACGGCTATATCAAACGTTTGCCTGCTAACACATACCGCAGCCAAAAACGTGGTGGGCGCGGCGTACAAGGAATGGGCACGAATGAAGATGATTTTGTGGAACATTTACTGTACACGTCAACACACGATACGATTCTGTTCTTTACAAACAAAGGTAAAGTTTATCGTAAAAAAGGGTACCAGATTCCTGAATACGGCAGAACTGCCAAAGGCTTACCTTTAGTCAACCTTCTTGAAATTAGCAAGGAAGAAAAAGTAACAGCTGTTATACGCGTCGATGAATTCAAAGAAGATGCGTTCTTCTTCTTTACAACACGTGAAGGTGTTAGTAAACGGACACCTGTCACGAATTACGCTAATATTCGACAAAACGGCTTGATTGCTATTAGTCTTCGTGAAGAAGATGAGTTAATTTCTGTGAAATTGACAGATGGTACGAAAGAAATAATCATCGGTACTCGAAACGGTGCTTTGATTCGATTCCCAGAAACAGATATCCGCAGCATGGGTCGAACAGCTAGTGGAGTTCGTGGCATTCGTCTTCGTGAAGGCGATGCAGTGGTCGGCATGGAGATTTTGGATCCTAACGACAATGTATTGGTTATCACGGAGAAAGGATACGGGAAACAGACAAAAGAATCTGAGTACCGCGTCCAATCTCGTGGTGGTATGGGCATCAAGACGTGCCAGATTACAGATAAAAATGGACCACTTGTTGCGGTGCGAACTGTTAATGGCACAGAAGACATTATGTTAATCACTGTTAACGGTGTTTTGATCCGTATGGATGTTGAAGATATTTCGACTACAGGTAGAAGTACGCAAGGCGTCCGTTTGATTCGATTGGGCGAAGATGAAATTGTTGCTACTGTAGCTAAAGTTAAAAAAGATATTGAGTTACCTGAAGATCTGGAAGAAATCAATGGAGATGTTGATGAAACCTTGATCGAAGAAAGTGCTGAAGCAGATGTCTATGAAGCAGACGATGTCGTTGCTGATGAAAAGATTGATGTTATAGAAGAAACTCCAGAAGAAGACGAAGGATAAGAAGTAATAAAAAGCTCGCTGATCAAATTCAGCGGGTTTTTTTGTGCGAAGATTTAAGACGTACTACTATTGAAGCTGCCCGAAGTGGCGAGGAAATTTTACAAAGCAACAGACTGCATGAAAGTTTGCTAGATTTTCAACGGATAACGTCCAGTTCATTCTGATTTAGAGAATCTTCCTGGAGCTTGCTAAAGTCGGAGCAGTGAGTGAACCACAACGCTTTCAATATTTTTTGAAAATGTTAACGCTGTTAGTTATGCATTTTAATATTATTGTTTAAGCAGTTTCGAAACAATATCTAAAATTCTATTTGACGAAATAGATGGTAGAAATCTTGTTTTAGCAACTCAAAATAGCATCTCTGATTTTTTGTTTGGATAGAATTTTCAAGCATTGTCCTAACTTAAAGAGAGGATTATTTTTCTAGTGATGCAAGGTGGTGATTCCGGAGGTGTGAAGCTATGTTATATCTGGAAGTGAACCCATTACTAGGGCGTTCTCTTCATATAACAGGGTGTGACTAGTTGGAAGAGCTTTTCATTACCTAAAGAAATAAACCAGATGTATAACAAAACAAAACCTATTACAGCTAGAATACAACAACATGGTAAGCAAAAGTTGCTCTTTTAGATTAGAAAAATTGGGACAAGGATTTCGTTTCAAAGCAGTGTATTTCATAAAGTTAAAGTTTTTTTGCATAAACTGTTGACTCTTATATAACAGCATGGTATATTAGTTGAGTCGCCAATGAGCGCGGCAAATAAAAACACAACAACTTGAACCTTGAAAACTGAACAGCAAAACGTCAACAAATAGCAACGGTCGCGCAAAACGGCCCGCGCAAAACTTACTGATCAGCATTGCGCAGATCAAAGCGAATCGTGCGTCTTCGGACGG
>NZ_JASISN010000028.1:0-38672 GCF_030063085.1 Planococcus sp. S3-L1
TTTCGTCTAAATGAAAAAGAGTTTCTTCCATTAGTGTCTTCATCTTGTTCAGCGACCTTTCAAGTTTTTGGTATTCCTATACCCGGAAACCAATAAAAAGAAGCATCACCAAAAAAGCGTAAGAACCTTTTTTGAATGTAATTTATTAGTAAATAAGTTACATTCAGATTTAGTATAGTAAGGGGGAAAGTAAACCGTGGATCAGACAAAAAAGAGAAAAATGAACTTTGGGAGTGGGGAAAAGCGCTCTTTGTTGCTTTAGCAGTCGCTGGACTCATTCGTTTTTTCTTATTCGCCCCAGTTGTTGTCGATGGAGAATCAATGATGCCGACACTTGAAAATGAGGATCGAATGTTGGTGAACAAAATTGGTTATTTCATCGGAGAACCTGAAAGATCCGATATTGTGGTGTTTCATGCGACAAAAGACAAAGATTATATTAAACGAGTAATTGGCGTTCCGGGAGATTATGTAGCCTACGAGAATGATCAGCTGTACATAAATGGGGAAGCTCAAGCTGAACCGTATTTATCTTCTCTTAAGGAGCAATATAACTTGGGAAGTGGGACGCTAACAGAAGATTTTACACTTGCAGGACTTACAGAACTGGACAAGATTCCTAAAGGTTATGTCTTCGTTTTAGGCGATAATCGTCGAAATAGCACCGATAGTCGAATTATTGGTCTCGTGCCGATAACGAATATAACCGGTAGCACCAATTATGTCTTTTGGCCATTGAATGAAATGGGCTTTGTGGAATAATATACTCTAGAAACGAATATGCCTATTCTTCGTTTTGTTTACTCAAAATAAATTCAAACTGTCTTAGCCGTTTAGAATTTAAACGGCTTTTTTTTACCATGGAATTCTTATACATGAACGAAAAGATGTAACTTTTTTAGGAAGAGGCAATGGAATTTGTCATTCATAAATATATATCTTGTGTCAAAGCCATCGTCTATAAAACGACTTTATCCAAATGGGAATAAACTATGAAGGAAAATTAGTCTGATATGCAGATTTGGTCAGTATTAAGGATTATATGGCGGAGTTAGGTATTGCAATAGGGGAGAGTGAATTATGGGGAAAAGGAACTGGTTATAACTCTTCCAAGTATATGATGAAATTTGCAGCAGATCCGTTAGGAATTAAGATGATTAAAGCAGAAACAAACAAAGCGAATTTGCGTTCATGAAAAAACTAGAAAATCATTTTAGCAAAGAAATCACTCAGCAATACTTCTAGCAAACTATTTTTTCAAGTATAGATGAAGCTAATTGTCTTTTTGCTGAATTAGAAATTCCTAAAAAAGATAGTATTCTTTTAGGGGTTTCCATGGGCGGTTTTATTGCAAATGGAATATATGCGAATAATCCAGAGATAGCTGGTTTAATCAACATCAATGGTTCTGGCTCTTTTCTTTTATCCGAGATAATTTTTAGAGAAATCGATAGCCGTCCTCCATTATCATCCGAAGAAATAGAAAAATTGATTTCTTACGACCCAATGACGAAGACCAAAGCTTTCTCTCCTATGTTGTTAATGCATGGTGAGGAAGATACGGTCGTTTCAATTAAAGGACAGGAAGACTATTATGCTTATTTGTCAGGCGGAACTGAAGCAACTGATATAAAGTTTCTGAAATATGAAAGCATCAATCATACAATTTCTGAAGAAATGACTGAAGATTTAATTTGATGGTTGGAAGAAAATTTTAAGCGCTAACTCATACTTTCCCTCAATGGGTGCACTTTTAAGAAACATTTTGTTTTTGAAGATACAAACCACCATTTCTTGATGACATTTGAGAGAATTCATGTTTATGAAAAATTTGTGAATTAGCGAAAGTAGGGTGAAGTTTTGAGAGAAGTTAGAGTTTTGCCATATGATGAACAGTGGGTATCCTTATTTGTCAAAGAGGCAACTAAGTTAAAGGGAATGTTAGGCGAAGAGATTGTTTCGATTCATCATTTTGGCAGTACATCCATTCCAGGATTACAAGCTAAGCCGGTCATAGATATATTAGCTATAGTCAAAGAAATCACTTTAGTAGATACCTATACTAATCAATTAGAAGGCTTAGGATACGAAGGAAAAGGCGAAAATGGAATTCCAGGACGCAGGTATTTTCAAAAAGGCGGAGATGAACGGACGCATCATCTCCATATTTATCAGATCGGAAGTCTTGAAATTGAAAGACATTTAGCATTTCGTGACTATCTTCGCACTCATTCGGTTGCTAGGAAAGAATATGGAAAATTAAAAAGCCGTTTGAGTCAGAAGTTTCCGTACGACATCGAATCCTATATCCAAGGAAAAGAGCAACTGGCTTTAAAAATTCAAAAAGAAGCTTTAGAATGGCATTCAAAAAAGCCAACAATAAGCCTAAAAGAAGAAGAATGGAAGATTTTATTCAAGAGTTAGCAAAAAGAATAAAAGAGACGGATAAAAATTATTATCTGAATATCCGGTCATGGTGCTGCAGAGAAAAAGACGTTTGCCAATAGGCTTATAAACCTGTTGGATAAAAGCAAAATCAAATATGTAAACACAGACACATACATGATAGGTTCAAAGATCCGTAATCATTCAAGAATCGATTATACCTATCAAAACGAAAATCATTTGTATAGGATGACAGCTTGTCACCCCTCTGCGCACCCGTTAACATCCTTAGAAAGAGATGTTCAGATGATTCGTAATGGGATGGATTTCTACACAATTGTTTGGCGAAGATAGAAAGCTTGCTGGGATGAAAAAAAGTGATAACCAAACCTTATTTGCTAATTTGTTGGCTATTAAAAATATAATTAAATTTAATTCTAATTTTGCGATTGAGGATTGGAATGTATTTTTGAAAGAATTAGAGTTAAAAATCACAAATTCTGTGGCGATTAACACCTTATACAAAATGGGATTCCCTGAAAACTGGATGGAATGTTTAGAAATTAAACGCTAATCGATATAACGTATCTCTTACATAAATTCCTTACTCAGGAAATTTTGTTCGCAAACGTATATGGAAATAAAAGAACGTTCGTAAAGTGGTTTGATACTTTTACGAACGCTTTTATTTCCAGAATTATCTAGAAACTGTGTTAAGTTTAAAGTATATTTAAGATAAGAATTTCGATTCTATTCAAAAATTTAAAAAAGTCAATAAGTCTTTACAAGATAGAAAAGAAGTTTAGGGGGCAAAGAGGTGAATTTGAATGCAAATTAGATGCTGTAAAATTACATTTACTTTCTCTAAAATTTGTCTTAAGCAAATCATTTAAAAATAATATAATTAAAATTAGAGGTGATTTTTATGGAGAACGAACAAAAGGAAATTAAAGTAGTGATTGGCGCTGGTGATTACAATAACAATCCTGAGTGGATTCATACCCAGGAAGAAGAACTAAATTTACTAGATAAAACTACTTGGGAAAATAAATTTAAAGAGGGGTCTATAACAGCTGTTTTGGTTGAACATGTGTGGGAACACCTTACATATGAGGAAGGGATAGAAGCTGCAAGGATTTGTCATGCATACCTAAAACCTAATGGTTATATTCGTTGTGCCGTTCCAGACGGATACTTTCCTGATGAAGCATATCAAAATATAGTTCAAATCGGTGGACCTGGTCCCAAAGAACATCCAGCTGCTAGCCACAAAATTATTTATAACTACAAAACGCTAACATCTGTATTTGAAAGTGCCGGCTATGAAGTGAAACTCCTTGAGTATTTCAATGAATCGGGTCATTTTCATTTCAAGGAATGGCAGCAGGAGGATGGTGTTGTCTTTCGTTCAAAAAAAGTTGACCCTAGAAATCAAGGGGATAAAATCATGTTCCCTTCACTAATAATCGACGCAACTAAGCGATGATTTACTGAACCTGAATGTAACTTAATGTGAATTAAGTTACATTCAAAACCGAAACTTTACAGCATTTTTGATTTGAAGTTTAGAAGTGGAGGTTACGAAGATTGAAACGAAGTGGTCAAGAACTCGAAGAGAAATTAATGGCTACTCACTATATTGATTCAGAATTAAAGGGTTTAAACTATGATCATACCAAGCATTTAGTGACAATGAAATATATGGGTTTAAGCGATGTTGAGGGCGAAGAAAGAGAGTATACGGTTCTGTTTAAAGAATGTTTTTCAACCATCTTCAATAATTGGCTGGAAGGGGCAAAAGGAGATATTCCACAATCCCCGAATGACTTAGCTTTCTATTTTCATGACATCTCAATTAGAGAAATTTTAGTAGAAGACGTCCATCTTTATCAAGTTAAAATGGTTATTCCTATGATGGATTGTCAGATTACCTGTAAATCAATTGAGATATGTTAGAAGTCGAGAACGAATGTAACTTAATAGCAAGTAAGTTACATTCAAAATGTCACTATATCTTAGGAAAAGAGAGAAAAAAATGAAAAAAGATTTTTTGAAACAAGAGAAATGGACGATAACGCTTTTTCTTCTTGCAATGACAATTGGATATGTTTCAAGCTTGATCTTGATTGGTGGTCCTGTTACCTATTCAGCACCTATTGGATCATTAATAGGATTTCTTCTGTTTGAATCATGGAATTACAGGCGTTTTAAAAAAGAATGGCAAAGCGAGAAATATAGCAATACTTTCAGGGGATATTAATTCCTTCAAAATAAATAGAAAATGGTGAATAAAAATGATAATAGATGTTGGTGCAGAAAGTCTCTGGGAAATTTTGAAGTCAATTTTTGGGGGAATAAAATATAGTTTTCTTTCTAAAGACCAGAAAATCGAATTTAACTTAAACCAACTTCAAAAAAAATATTGGTTCGAACAACTTGTTTTAGAATCTCCATCTCTTATTCAATTGATTAAAAATGATAACGAACTAAAAACCTATTTGATTTCTAGAAGAAAACTACAAAAGTTGTTACATAATTCAACCGCACGTAAAAATTTTAAGGAAATGATTAGTCAAAAGTTATAAAAGGAAGGTTGATTAATCGATTTGAATGTAACTTAATGGTAAGTAAGTTACATTCAAAACACCGATTTTATGCGCTTTGTTAGAAAATCCAGCGAAACCAATTTCAAACGAAAATATGATACATTCAAAAGGCGGTGCCATAAGATTTGAAAACTCGAATTTCAATAGAATTTGGGTTTACCTATCAAGCCTTATAAAAAGAAAAAAAGCTTGTAAATCCAGTGTTGGGCGTATTTAAGCCGTTATTAACCAGCTTCGTATTTGCAACGAAACGTTTGTTTTTTATGAAGTGATTCCATACACACTACGTAATTGGAGGCAGGATGCTTGTGATTAACATAAACATCCAAAAATTATGAAGGTAACCGAAAAACAAAAAACAATTTTTGTTTTAGTGCTAGCAACCCTTGTCTTTATTAACTCCATTATAGGAGTCATCCAGCAAATAGCATTTTCATGGTTTTTGCTTATTTACAGCTTGTCACTTATTCTCTATATTATCTTCCCATTAAAGAGCTGGAATGACCCCGAGTAATGGAGGAAATATTTTTCCCATTTATTAGCGGAAGGTATTTCTTTATTTTCTTGACGAGTATTGAAATGGCTTATTAGGTTTACATGTCGCAGCTTATCGGAAGAAACTTAGCAATGAGTTTCTTCCTTTTCTTTTGTTCGCGGAAGCGTACTTTTACGAACGCTTTGTTTTTAGAACATTTTGTATTTAGTGCTTAAAATCTCTTTATCATAAAATGTAAAAATGGTAATATAAGTATAATAATTAATCTAATTAGGGAGGAGATATTGGATTGAAAGAGATGGATAGTATTTTGAAGACAAAATTTTTTATAGTAATTAGTTTGTTAGTTATATTCTTATCAGCTTGTTCAGAGGGAACTGCAACAACGGATGATTCAGCAGAATCAACAACAAAGGCAGAAATGATTACAGCCATTTAATAGAACCACTTGTGCCACGTTTTAGAACCACCCAGGACACAAAACAGAACCACTTGAGACACGAGAGAACCACTCCTATATAATGAGTTTGCGGAATATTCCGCAAATAAATTGCGTAGGAGGTTTTTTATGGTCAAATATCGGGAGATTCTCAGATTGGATTCTCAAGATGTGACGAAACGGGGAATCGCATCCAGCTGTAGGTGCTCGAGGAATACGATTACCGAGGTGCTGGAGAAGGCAAAAGAGAAAGGGATTTCTTGGCCTTTGCCGGAAGAGGTGGGAGATAGAGAGCTACAAAAACTCCTCTTTCCGGAGAAGCATGCCACTGATGAACGGTATCTACCGGATATGGACTACGTCCATAGAGAAATGGCGAAAAATGGAGTCACTTTGTCTCTACTTTGGCATGAATATGTGCTCGTAAGCCGGAACGGAAATACGATCCCCTACAGCTATCGCCAGTTTTGTAGGGCGTACAATCAGTTTGCCGTTTCGACCAAAGCGACCATGCGAATCAAAAGAAAACCGGCTGAATCCCTTGAAGTCGACTGGGCCGGATCATCCATGGAAGTTAAGGATCAGGAGACGGGTGAAATTCATCAGGTTTATCTCTTTGCGGCAACATTGCCCTGCAGTTCCTACTCGTATGTAGAAGGCTTCTATTCGATGGATTCGCTGAGTTGGATTACGGGGCATATCCATGCCTTTGAATTCATCGGGGGTGTCACGCGGACCGTGGTGCCCGATAATCTGAAGACAGGAGTTGAAAAGCCCTCTCCTACCGAACCAATCATCAATCGCACTTATCAGGAGTTGGCCGAACATTACGAGACGGTCATCCTGCCGGCGCGGGTTCGGAAGCCGAAGGATAAGCCAAGTGTAGAAGGCACCGTCGGCATCATCACCACCTGGATTATCGCGTCACTGAGGAATCAGGCTTTCTTTTCGCTCCATGAATTGAATGAAGCCGTCCGGCTTAAGTTGAAAGAATTTAATCAGAAAGAATTTCAAAAGAAAAAAGGAAGCCGACTGACAGCCTTTTTGGAAGAAGAGAAGTTCGCGCTTCTCCCTCTTCCGGCTTCCCAATACGAGATGGCTCACTGGAAAAAAGCCATTGTACAGTTAGATTATCATATTTCGGAAGACAAGATGTATTATTCCGTACCTTACGAGTACATCAAGCATGTGGTGGAAATCCGCGTCACACGAACGATGGTGGAGGTGTTCTTTAAGCATTTCCGAATCGCCTCCCATAAACGACTTTTCGGAAAAGAAGGGCAAACTGAAACCACTTTCGATCACTTGCCTCCCAAACATCAGCAGTTTGTGACGTTTACGCCTGCACATTTCATCGAGTGGGGAGCGTCCATCGGACCCTCTACGGAAAAAGCTATCAGAACGATCTTACAAAATGGGACAAATGAAAAACAGGCGTTAAAGCTGTGTCTGGCGATTTCCAAACTTGGAACGCAATACAGCGAGCAAGAACTGGAAGTCGCTTGTGAAAAATCATTGTCCTTCTCACCGAGGATGAGCTTGAATACGATTAAGACGATTCTAAAGACTGAGCGTGACGTCATCACTGCCAGTCCATCCAGAAATAAAAACATCAGCCTTTCAAAAGAGCACGGGTTTGTCAGAGGGGCCGATTATTATGGGAGGAAAAATAAATGACCATTGAATCCACCATTACCAAACTGAATGAAATGCGCTTGAGTGCCATCGCGGACACGTATTACAGCCAGATGAACGACCCCCAATACAAAGAATTATCCTTTGAGGATCGTTTCAATTTATTAATCGACAGTGAATACATCCGCAGAAAGAACACCAAACTGGAACGGCTGATCCGGCAGGCGAATTTGCGCATGCCAGACGCTTGCATCGAAGACCTCCAGTATCACGAAGACCGAAAGCTGGATCGAACCACTATCCTGCGCTTGGCCAGCTGCAATTATATCGGCGACAAGCAGAATGTCATCATCAAGGGCGCTTCTGGAAATGGAAAATCCTATCTGGGATGTGCATTGGGTGTGAGTGCCTGCAGGACGGGTTATAGCGCCAAGTATATTCGGCTGCCGGATCTGTTAGATGAGCTTGCCCTTGCGCGTTTGAATGGAACTTACCAAAAAACCATGAAAGCTTACCGGAAGGTAAACTTATTGATTTTAGATGAGTGGATGCTTGTCTCCTTGACAGAAAATGAGGCACGAGATGTCTTGGAAATCGTTGAGGCCAGGTATCAGAACGCATCCACCATCTTCTGTTCTCAGTTTAAACCAGGCGGTTGGTATGAACAAATTGGCGAAGCAACATTGGCCGATGCGATTCTAGATCGGGTAATTCATAGTTCACATTCCATTTTCATTGACGGAAAGATTTCCATGCGTGAAAGACTGGGGATTCACTCATAAGAATAAAAAGGCCGCCCGAGGGCGGCTTTTTTATTCTTATGAGTGGTTCTCTGATGTCCGAATTGGTTCTCAAACGTGTCCGCCTTGGTTCTATTTTATGGCACGACTGGTTCTCGAGCTTGTCCTTCTTCAGAAATGGCCCAAGAAGAATTGAACGAGCAAGTCCCACTGATCGAGCCCACTATAATGAAAGTTGGCAAGCAGAAGTTTGAGGTATTTTCGTATTATCAAGCATTCAACCACTACGTAGAGTCGGCAAAGAAAGATCCAACTTCGCTTGATGAAACCTATGCCCAGGCAGTCACGCAGCCATTTCGGAGAAACGCTTTCGAAGACGGGAAGGGCATCGAGTATATGAGTTACTGGTTTTTCACGCCGCCCCAAGATATTATTCCATTGCAGAGCGAACTTCAAGCATTATCGGATCGAGAAAATTCCTTGCATGCAGCAATTAAAGCGTCATTAGAAAAGTCGGCTGAAAAATTACCAGGCAGTGATAAAACCGTACATATCTTTCCGGCTAATCCAGCATATACACATGGGAAAACTCAAGAATTAAATATTCCAGGCGTTGCATTGGATCAGGATGTAATGGTTCTATTTGTCACTTCAACGCTTCTAGAAGAAGACATACAGCACATCGTTTCCCATGAGTATTTTCATATGATTGATATGGAAAAAGGGACAGGGGAAAGTTCGGCTTCTACAACAACTTTGCTTGAATCTGCAGTGATGGAAGGAAAAGCTGAAGCTTTTGCGAGGATGAACTACCCTGAAACGAAACAAAATTGGATATTGAATGCAGATGAAAAGATTACAGAAGAAACCAAAGCACTGTTCTTAAAAGGAAAAGATTCTGTGGAGATCGAAATTTGGAATAATTTTTATTATGGAAATGCGGTTACCGAAGTACCGTCCTTTGCTAGTCATATAATTGGATATGACATTATGCAAAGATTTTTAGAGAATCACCCTGGAATGCCGGTTGAGGAATGGCTTGAACTAACTGCCGAGGAAATTTTGGCAGGCAGTGATTATTAAGTGAGTAATTAGAGAGACTTAAACTAGCTGGGTAAGAGGAAATATTTCTAATCGAAGAGTTTACATATCGCAGCTTATCGGAAGGCAAGAAGTTCAAGTATGAACTCCTTGCCTTTTAGTTTGAGAAAGTGTACTTTTACGAACGGTTATTTTCAGCTTATATTTTTACTATGGAATTTTATGTTAATATTAATATATAACAATTTCAGAAAATATAATTAAATTCAAGGAGAAGCTGTATAATGACTTTACTATATAACACTGCTGCAATAGAAGCATCAGAATTGAAAAAATTCCTGAAAGATTTAAAGGTTGGAGAAAAGAATTGGGAGAAGGAGAATGAGCTTTTTCTTATAAATTCAATGATTGAACATATCGGTTCCACAGACAGTGAATTTCGGGACACCTTGATCTATGGCACTTTTTGCAAGTTGACGCGGGACAAACAGCTGAATCATCAGTTGTTAATCGACATGCTGGATTTATGTTTGAGTGACACAATGCTATTCAAAGGCATAGGTGAAATTGAAACCGATACCGTGTTCACTAGATCTTTTACAACATTATTAATAACGCTTATTTTATATAGAGACAATGAAGAAGGTTTTCTTTCTTCTAATACGGTCTTAGAAATAAAAGATAAGCTGATAGCTTATATCAACCTTGAACATGATTTGCGGGGATTTGTTGCAGGAAAAGGATGGGCCCACAGTATTGCTCATGTCGCGGATGCATTTGATGAATTAGTTAAGAACGAGAACATCACCTCAGACTTGTACTTAGAGATACTTAATCCACTCTGGGATAAGGTATTTGTGTCTGATGCTTTCTATATCCATGACGAAGATGAAAGAATTTTAGTACCAATCCTGGAAATGCTGAATAGAGGATTGGAGGCTGAGGCGATTGAAGACTTGGTGCAGAATATTCATCCTAAACTGGAAAAACAGAAAAGCCAGATTGATGAAGAGAACTATTGGATTCTATATGCCAACTGCAAAAAATTCCTAAAAAGCTTCTATTTGCAGATCGACAATCGTACTAGCCTGACATCTCTTAAGCCCATCATCAAAAAAACTATCTTGTCTATGTAAGGCACATAGGATAAAGATAAGAATAAGTAGTTTACATATCATGAATTATCGGAAGTAGCAACAGATCTTAGGTAAACGAAGCTGGGCATTAGCAGGCTCCGTCGCTTGGACATCGAGCAGCAGTTTTGCAAAAGTAGGACATTTAAAAAAAGCTGGAAGAATATTGGGGGTGCCTGCAAACAAAGTAGACGGAAGACCAGCTACTCTATACAAAAAGTAGGACCGAGATGGAAATTTTCTGAAGTGGGGAATTACTAAACATGCAGATCCAAACAAAAGGTACTCGAAAAAGCAGAGAAATGGTGGTAACGTTTTAACAGTAAAACGAGGTCCAAGGAATAAAATGATTAGACTTGAAAGAAGATTAGTTGAAAGGTATCTCGGACCTGAGAACAAAGAAAGAAGGGCAGGTAAAAGGAAAAGGAAGAGGTAAAAAAATGAATAATAAACCAGATTATTATTTGACAATGGGTTCAGAATTGGGCGATCCTACTTTAGGCAAAGTTTTACTACCTCATGTTATTGAATTAAATCGATTGTTAGGTACGTACTGCAACAAAATTTATTGCTCAGAACTTGAGGAGATAGCTCTTACTCTAAGAGTAGGAGGAGAAATATGGATTATTGATTTTGAAGGTTGCAAAAATATGTGGTTAAGTAAGAAAAAGAAATATATCGCTTTGGAAATCGGCATGCCACCTGAAAAATGGAGGAACAAATCCAGTGAAGAATTGCGAGAATTTATCATGTTTTACTTCTCAGAGGCACTAGAGATGATCGTTAAAAGAATCCGCAAGGAAAAATGGGATATCAAAGAGATAGAATTAAAGCATGACTTCAGTATAGTAAGAAAGATGTTTCTTAACAAAAGCATAGAATAATTGGTAGATAAACCATGGTTGAGGGGAATTATAAAGGAACTCATCCATGGTTTTTCTTTTCTTCTAAATTCCAAACTCTACCGGAAAATATTACGTTAAAAATAAAGTTCTCAATTAAAAGGATTTTTAGGCATAAAAAATTGGCAAATCCAAAAGATATAAGACTCTGCCAAAGTAATTTCAGATGTCATTATACAATTTTATATGTTTGCAAAATATCAATTTAACGAATAAAGATGAATTTAATTTAGTTTACATATCGCAGCTTATCGGAAGATATTTTTATTGCAAAGGAGAGAAGAGTCTGTAACTAGCACATCTTGTCTCCTGTTTTCTTGTGAATTCAATCTTTTACGAAGGGTTATTTGAAATATATTAATAGGCTTAACTATTTTCCCTAACTCACTTGATACTTTTATATACCTGCTATTAGAAAAAGAATGAAAGCTGTAGTTCTGATCATCTTTTGTATAGCTCTACTAATTTTTTACCGTCGGTTTCACCAAAGATAGTAGTGAGTGGAACTAAATTGACAAAAACATTTAAGTAAGATACGAATATGAAGCTATCTAAATAATGACGGAAAACGCCGAACTCATATCCAGTGGTCACATCCAGAACCAGTGCGCAAATTAAGTTAAATAGTACTCCACCTAAAAAGAAGAAGGTCTTTTGAGTTATGCTCATCCAGTTGATCGTATTTGCGACGACTCTTCCGCCGGCGAAATAAGCATTTCTGATATTGAAGTTGTTCTTTTTCCATAGAATTTTACCATTCCCAATACTGAACTCATTGATCTTTCCACCAAATAGCTTAAGAAAAAAGGCATGTCCGGTCTCATGAATAAATGCAACAAAAGGAAAAATAAACAAACCAATGATAATGAAGTTAACTAAGAAATTCATATTTTATCTCCTTTTTCTCTAGATAAGCATTGAACCAATCCAACGATTGCTAGTTTGACCTTTCGTACGCATATGTAAATTGATAACATGATACAAATACGTATAACTAGAGAGTTGGTTTCACTAATTGCTTAGTTAGCTTACTGTAATTTCATTAAAGACAGCACAAACAGTTTATCGGAAGTAGCAGCTATTTTACCGGTAAAGTAAAAAGAAGAGGAGACTGACATTGAATCAAACAGTTAAACAAAATTGGAATTTAGATTCTTTATACGAAGGCGGAAGCCAATCAGTAGAGCTAGGAAAACTCATAAATCGCTTGACGGAGAATCTTCATATCTTAAGTAAGAATTTCGAAGCTCAAGAAGCAGCAATAGAAAAAAAGGAATTTCAAAAAATTCTCGATATTGTTTACCAGTTTCAATCTATGCTGAGTGAATGGGAGGAATTGGATGAGTTCTTGACTTGTGTGTATGCCGAGAACGTGAAAGACAGTGCAACGTTCGTTCTTATGGACCAAAGTGCTAATATCAAAGTAAAGTTGGATTCCGTAAAAATCAGCTTAGACTACGTTCTTGCTGCGATTCCCGAAGATGAATGGACTGAATTTATCAATTTGGAAGCAGTGGAACCCATTTCGTTTTATTTAGAAAAACAGAGACAGGCAGTTCATGACCAGCTCCCTGCTGAAATGGAAAGACTCATCAGCGTTTTATCCGTTAACGGAATAAAGGGATGGGAAGAGCAACACCAACTGATGCTATCGCAATTGAGAGTTTCCATAAAAATAGATGGGAAGATAACAGAGGTATCGATTGGCCAAGCCTTAAATCATGCGATTTATTCAAAGAATCAGGATTTACGCCAACATGCGATTCAAGGAATAAAAGTGGCTTGTGAAGGTGAAGCTGCCTCTTTTGCTTCCGTATGGAATCGAATTGCCGGTTCTCGGTTAGACATATATGAACAGCGTGGCTGGACCAATCAATTAAAAGAAGCAGTTGAACAAAATGATTTAGACGAAAAGACCATTCATACTGTACTAGCTTCAATTGATCAGAATAAGAAAACTTATCAAGCCTATATTCAGCGAAAACTGCAATTCAGTCAGACTAAAAAAACGAGTTGGTTTGATTTAGTTGCCCCCGTATTCGCTCCTGTCGAGAAAGTGTCTTATGCTGAAGCGAGGAGCTTAATCCTTAAGCAATTTTATCGGTTCAATGAAAAGTTAGGTCATTTTGCGGAAATGGCGTTTGAAGCAGGCTGGATCGAAACTGAAAATCGACCCAACAAGGCAGAAGGTGGGTTTTGTGCATCCATGCCGTTGGCAAAAGAAAGCCGAATATTTTTCACTTATCGAGAAACTTATCAGGATATCGTAACCCTAGCCCACGAATTAGGTCATGCTTACCATAACTTTATCCTTCATGAGGAACCGGCTCTTGCCCAACGGAAAGGAACAAGCGTCGATGAAACAGCTTCTACTTTCATGGAAAACCTGGTATTGGATGCTGTTATTAATCAGACCACCAATGAATTGGAAAAACTGGCTCTTCTCGAAATAAAAATCAAAAATGGTTTGATGTACGTTGGAACCGTACCCAATATGTTCCGGTTTGAACAGGCCTTTTATGAAAAAAGAAAAAATGGTCCATTGAATATAGAGGAAATAAAATTACTGCTGAGCGAAGCAGAAAATTCCTTTTATGAAGGAGAAATTGAAGAATTGGCACTTTATAAGTGGATGTATACGGTTCATTTTTATGACGCTGAAAAACCATTCTATAATATTCCTTACACTATCGGTTATTTGTTCAGCAATGGCATTTATGAATTGGCAAAATTAGAGCCTAGTGGATTTAACGAACGATATGACGAACTATTGCGCAACTCGGGAAGAAAGACAGTGAAACAACTGGCACAAACCTTTTTAGGGAGAGATGTATCAATGAGCGAATTTTGGAATGCCTCCCAGCAGTCGTTAATTGGAGCTATAAAAGAATACTTGAGACTGACTGAACAGTATTGTAACGAAAGTAACTAATATCTTTGTTGCATCAAATAGGTTTTAATTACCATAAAATGTATTTAAAGTTAATGTGAGGAATGGTGAAAGCAGCTTCATTGACATATGACCAATTATCGGAAGAAGAGGCTCAAACCTGAGTCTCTTTTTGTTTTGAAAAGTGAACTTTTAGGAACGCTTTATTTCTATAAGCTGTTTTTCTTTCAGAATGAGCTCGAGGAATGACAAAACAAACGATAGGGAAATAATGGTATAATTAGTTGGGATGAAATGAAATATAGAACATTCTAGAATTTTTATAAAATGTGAGGAGTGACTATTATGAAAACAAAACTACAACAAATGACAGAGGAAGAATTTGATCGTTACTTGGCATATTTTATACCTGACTACGCTAAAGACTTATCTGAAAACTATATGATTCCATTAGAAAAGGCGATGGAAGAATCAAAAGATTTAATGGAACAACTCCTTCCAAACAAACAAGGCACAGAAGGCCAGTTAGTTTACACTATTTATTCAACCGAAGAAGATAAAACAATTGGGGTGATTTGGTACACTATCCAATCCGAAAGTAATAAAGCTTATATCTACCATATTTTAATCCATGAAGAGTTTAGAAAGAAAGGATTCGCTACCTTGGTATTGAAAGAATTAGAAGAAAACATGAAAAGTGCTGGGATTACCTCTATGGGATTAAATGTTTTTGGCAGAAATCCTAATGCTTATAAACTTTATAAAAAACTGGGCTATCAAACGCAATCAACAGCAATGGGGAAAAAAATCTAAAATAAAAAATGGAAAAGTTTATATATTCCGAATTATCCGAAGTGAAATAAACAGCTAGATTGATCAAAAGAGTTTATTGCGAATGGTGACTACTTTTTAATCGAGTTCCATTATAGAAGAATCTTAAAAGAGCTATTGTTTGCTGAATGTAGATACACTGTATATACTTGGTATATAAATAGCACTCTGAGGAGTTGATTCACGTGCCGCAAATCAAGCAGAAAGTTAGTCACCGAGAGGCTAAACTTCAGAATTGGGGTAACAGTAAAGCAGTTCGGCTTACAAGAGATATCCTTGAGGAAGCCGGATTTAATGCAACTGATGATGCTGTATTTGATGTAGAGATTGAACCAAATCGAATTTCATTAGTTCGAAAAAGCCAGTTAACTCCGTTTCAAAAGTTATTTGTTGGTTATAATGGTGAAAAACCTGAGCCTGAAGCACTTTGGGATGAAGTAGCACCAGTCGGAAAAGAAGAGTGGTAAGCAATTAATAGGCTCAAAAATCGTTTGCCTGTACTTAATCCTCAATGGAAAAGTACAGGCACTATTTAATTGGAGGAGTAGTGATGACAAGATTTTTTAAAGTTGGGGATATTATAAAGGTCGATATGTCGCCGGCAAAAGAGCACGAACAGCAAGGTTATCGTCTAGCCATCGTTGTTTCAGAAGAAAATGTACATAAAGAGACCGACTTAATTTGGGTTTTGCCAATCACCAATACGAATAAAGCTTACCCGACTCATGTACCGGTAAATGGAAGAACCAAGAATAACAAGAACAGCGTAGTAAACAATCAGGCAACTGGGTATGTATTGTGTGAAAAGATAAAGGCAATTGATCCATTGGCTAGAGCTGCAAAATTAACAGACGAGGCCGATCAAGAGTTGATTGAAGAATGCAAGGCTATCATCGATGCCATTACTTTTATAGGGTAAAGAAAGGAAGGCCAATCATTATGATTGGTCTTTTTGAGTACTGAAATTCATTTTGTTCTTAAAAGTGTACTTTTACGAACGCTTTTAAATTTGAATATAAACTTTTAAAATACCGTTTCTAAATTTTCTGCTTATTGGTAATATAATCATATACTTATTCGAATAAGATAAATACTAGAAGCAGTCCATATGAAGATGACTAAGAGAAAGCAGGCAGAATTTAATGAAAGCTAAAACAATTGCAAAGAATTTTGGTTTTGAATTAGAAGAAGAGCCAATCAGTATCTATCCGTTCTCGCCAGTTTACCGGCTAAAAAGACCTGAAGGCGACTTTATCGTCAAAAAAACGCAACATCCAATTCAGAAAGCGAATCGTCTCATGAAGTATACAAAAACAATAAACAAACAAGGCATTGAGGTGATTATTCCAGCAAAGATTCCTGTAGAAAACCCGAGGACTTTCGACGAAGAAACCTACGTTGTTTATCCGTTTATTCATGGAGAGTCTTATATAGGGAAGGATTGGGAAATCCAAGAAGCAGGAAGGTTGCTTGGAAGAATTCACGCGCTATCTCCTGTTAACAATGAATTTGAACTGGATATCTACAATGTATTTGATTTCACGGAAGAGGAAGTCACAGAGAGCTTCCAGCACATTGTGCAAAATGCAGCTCCACACGGCATCACGATAAATCCGAAATTAGAAGTCCGGCTTCTGCAAGCGGTTCGTCAACAGGCAGAGCTGA
This sequence comes from Planococcus sp. S3-L1, assembly GCF_030063085.1. Classification (NCBI taxonomy): domain Bacteria; kingdom Bacillati; phylum Bacillota; class Bacilli; order Caryophanales; family Caryophanaceae; genus Planococcus; species Planococcus sp. S3-L1. The sequence continues at coordinate 16,764 of NZ_JASISN010000028.1, forward strand.
AGCAAGCAGACCTTATTTCCGTTGCAACACCGCATGATTTTAAAGCGAATAACCTTGTCTATACGCCAAAGCCTTATTTGATTGATCCGGATAATGCTGGATGGGTTCCGCGAATTTTTGATTTGGCGCTGGTCCTGTTGTTATTTCACAATGAACTGGTCTCTGCGCCAGATCGACCTTTTACAAAACAGCAGTGGCACCTGTTTTTACTAGGGTACGGGGAATTTGTAATCCTATCTCAAGTGGAGAAAGCGAATTGGCTAAAAGCACTGGAACATGTTTTCCTTGATGAAGTCGTGTGGCTAATGGCAGATGTGGAAGAAGATTGGCAGAATTCAGTACAACGCACGTTGTTTGAAAATCTTATCCAGTTGTTCTTAGATTTTGAGGAGTACAGTTTAACTTGAGTAATATGGAGTTAATTGAAGAAATAACTAGGGTTTGAATGTACCAGGGGAAATAATCCCATCAAAAGATGCATTTCAAGAATTTAAAACTGTATTTTTGAATGGATGATATTTAACATATCGCAGCTTATTGAAAGCTGTGTAAATAAGAGAGGAGAGGAGAGAAGAGAAGAGGTATTTCAAAGCACCTCTTTTTTCTCTTTTCTTAAAAAGTAATCATATACTAAAATCCCTTTTTATAGATGAGAAAAGAATATTTAAGATATTGAGGTAAATAATGGTATAATTACCTTGAAGTATAAGGGAATATTCACCATGTGTAAATCAAGACTAGTACATAAAATAATAGAAATGTATGTTAAAAAATGCGCATAAAATTTCTCGTGGAATACAAAAAAGAAAAGAAAGACCTTTTTGTGTTGGATGAAATTATCATGACTAATTCACGGAAAAGTGGACTTCTTTAGGACGCATTTTTTAGCAGCTATTTTTCGCTCTCAATAAAACTACGTCTTTTCAAATAATTATTTTATAGGTTATTAAGGAGTATATTAAATGAGAAAAACTTTCACTACTCGAAAAGTAAGTTTAGCAACGTTGTTATCATTACTTGTCTCCGTTTCTGTGATATCAACTCTTTTGATTCTTACGATTTCGACTTATCATTCGAATAAAGAGTCCTTAACATCAACTTACTTGGCGCTTAATTTTTCCAAGGCTAAAAAGATGAGCCATTCTGTCGACTCATTATTTATTTCGATGAGAACCCATTTAGAATCTACCGCAGAGTTTTTGGAAGACCATGAGGAGATGACTGATCCAGAAATCCAGGAGCAACTAGAGCTTTTAAGAGTCAGTAGTGGCTATTTCAACTCTTTATCGTGGGTTGATGAAACGGGAGTTATCCGAGTTAACAGTCCAGGGGGCATTGGATTGCAAGGAACAAAAATAACCTCTGGTGTTACTAAAGATGTCTTAGATGCACGAGTGCCCATGCTGACTAAACCTTATGTGGGTCCCTCGAATCAGCTACTAGTTTTGATGAGTCAACCCATCTATTCGAATAATGGAACTTATAGAGGGATGATTGGAGGAACCATTTATCTTCAAAAAGAAAATGCCTTGAATCAGATTCTTGATAATGAGGCGAGTGATACTAGTGGTTCCCACTACTATGTTGTTGGCCCCAACGGAATATTGTTGTTTCATCCACAAAGCCAGCGGATTGGTGAAAATTTTTATGAACATTCACTGGTACGTAAAATAGCAGAGGGAAAAAGTGGAACAGAGATTGCGGAAAATGCCATAGGGGTTTCTATGCTATCCGCTTATAGTTATGTTCCAGAAGCAGGATGGGGAATTGTGCAGCAAACTCCGTATTCATTTGTTGAGAATTTACTGCTAACTGAGCTCCGGCAATTGCTAATGAAGGTGTTGGTGCCGTTTTTGTTTTTGCTTCTGTTGTCAATCTTGATCGCGCGAAAGTTAGCAGCTCCTTTTAATCGACTGGGCACTCTCGTAAATCGATTAGCTGAAGGAAAACCGATTTTCCAATCGGAAAAGGAAGTTCTGACAGAAGCTCATTGGAACCGGGAAGCGGACCTGTTAACCAAAAGTGTGGGTTTGGCTTTTGAAACAATCGAAAAAAATAATTTGCAACTCACTCAATCTGCACAGACCGACTCGTTGACAGGACTACTGAACCGGAGAAATCTGGACGAAGTTTTAAGCATCTGGTCAGCGGAAAGCCGGTTGTTCTCTCTACTGGTGCTGGATATCGATCACTTCAAGTCCGTTAATGACACGTATGGACATCAAGTGGGAGACAAGGTTTTAAAAATGATGGCCGAAACACTTTGTACAGTTGTAAGAAAAAATGATGTTTGTTTTCGATATGGAGGAGAAGAGTTTGTTATACTTCTTCCCCATACCGATTCTCAAAGTGCTTATAATGTTGCAGAAAAGATTAGGGGGAAAGTTGAAAAGACCAGCTACGTACCTAATAAAACCATTACAGTATCTATTGGAATTTCAGAATATCCAGCACAAACAAATTCGGTAACCGAAATTTTTGGGTTCGCGGATTCGGCATTGTTTACATCAAAGGTTGCAGGAAGAAACCGAATTACGATTTACTCAAGTTAAGCGAAATTCACTTATCCTTGTTAACCTCTTATAATCCGATTTGTAAAAAAAGTGTTCATCCTATTTTGTTACCGAATGGCAATCAAGGCTAAAGTATCAATCATACAGTTTTTGAAGAAATAACTGAGGATTTAATTCGATGGTTGGAAGAACATTTTTATGTTAGTTAAAGAATAAATAGTCGACTCATCTTGGGGATACAGGATTCTGCGTTCCATGCGGACGCTTTTCGCAGACAAGTCTTTGCGACGAAGCTAGCGCAGCGATACAGGGGCATCTCTTTGCTCTTCGCCGCATTGCACTCCGAATCCTTGAAAGGGTATTGATTAAAAGCAGATTCGTTGGTTACTCTCGCTAATCTGAGTCACATGCTGACAACCGATTTGGCCACGCAGCCTCCTGTAGAACAGCGAAGGCTGAAGTTGAATCCACGGAAAGCGAAGTGGCCGAACCGATTAAATTATACATTATTATAGACTTTGTCTACAGTCTGAGAAGCTCAAATAAGAGCTTTTTCTTTTTGTATGAATGAATCTGTACTACTTTTATTTACTGATATTTTCTTTTTAATACTGTATATTCCTCTAATGGAATTTATGGTAAACTTTACATAAATGAATTTTCTGAATTAAAAGTAATTTAAGTGGCCAGAAGGTTTTATGCTGGAACACACATCTTAAAAAAGATACGAATTTTTTAGATACCAACAACAATTGAATGATGAGTTGTTATCGTTTCGATTAGCTTCCAGAAGGCATTGAGACGAACGAATAACAAAATGTAATAGTTAAAAACTGTAGCACACTCAAGAGTGCTACTTCAGCAGGTTGATAAAATTAAAAGTATTTACAGTATCTATCAATGTTTATGGAGAGTAGGTTTGGTATGAAAGCGGTTCGTAATGTTTTGGAATTTTTAGAGGGAAATGGTGTTAAGTACGTATTTGGAATACCAGCAGGTTCGGTCAATGCTTTTTATGATCAGCTTTTAGATTTTCCAGAAATCACTCCAATTGTTACAAAACACGAAGGGGCTGCCTCTTATATGGCAGCATCTTATGCAAAATATTCTCAGCAACTGAGTGTGTGCATCGGCAGTAGTGGCCCCGGAGGCACTAATTTATTGACAGGAGCTGCGAATGCAATGCGGGAGCATTTGCCCATTCTGTTTCTTACTGGGGCAGTGCCGGTCAGCACAATGGGACTAAATGCTTCACAAGAACTCGATGCTCAGGCACTCTTTCAACCTATAGCCAAGTATAGTGTTACGGTTTTGGATTCAGCGGATTTATTGGATGAGATTGTAAAAGCGACACAAATTGCCCTTTCTGGTATACCCGGACCGGTTCATGTTGCGATGCCAATAGATGTGCAAATGGGGAATGTCGAAAAACTTCCTATACCAAAGATAGAAATAGAGCGACATCCACCTATAGATGCGACATTAGTCAAACAAGTAGCTGATCATTTGCTGCAGAAGAAAAAAGGCTTTATCTTTGCGGGACAAGGCGTACGTAATTCGGTAGCGCAAGTACTAGAACTTGCAGAATTGCTCAATTGGCCAATTGTTGCAACACCTGTGGCAAAAGGGCTTTTCCGGGAAGACCACCCTTTATTTTCTGGAGTGTTTGGTTTCGCTGGAAAAGATGATACGTCTTTGTTAGTGAATGAGGGAGATGCAGAAACACTACTTGTTCTGGGATCAAGTTTAGGTGAAACAGCGACAAGTAATTATAACCCAAATCTGGCAAAAGACCGATTCGTCATTCAAATTGATTTTGATTCTACAGTTTTTAACCGAAAGTATCCGGTTGATGTTCCAATACATGGAGATATGTCAGAGGGTTTAACTAAACTAATTGAAGAACTCAAAGCAAGAGGACTAGAGCGACCGACAACTGTGAAGGCAATTGGACGAGAGTCATCCGCTGATACAGAAGAGGAATTTAATACAAAGAATGTCTTACGGAAGTTACAGGAATTCTTACCAACTTCTACTCGATATACGATAGATATCGGAGAATTTATGGCTTATGTAATCCATGACATGGAAGTGTTGGAGGAAGACACGTTCGATATCAACGTACATTTTGGTGCAATGGGAAGCGGATTAAGCGCAGCAATTGGTTCGAAACTTGCTGAACCCAATCGACCGGTAGTTGCCATCACAGGAGATGGTTGCTTCTTTATGCACGGGATGGAAATTTTAACTGCGAAAGAATATAAATTGCCTATTTTGTTCGTCGTAATGAATAATGCGCGTTTAGGGATGGTATATCAGGGACATACGTTGCAATACAAGCGTTCACATCCATCCTTTGAACAAGAACCCGTCAATATTGCAGCAATGGCTGAAGCATTAAATATCCCGAATTTCCGTGTAGATAGCTTTGAAGATTTATCTCAAAATATGTTAAATGCATTAACTTATTTAAACGGTCCAGCAATTTTAGAGGTTGCATTGGTTGATAACAACATCCCGCCAATGGGAGATCGAGTTAAATTTCTTTCTTCTTTTGGGAAGTAGGAAAGAAATTGCTATTGATAAACTGATTTCTAAAAGGTTACTGTTTAAAAAGAGAGGCCATTTAAGCTTCAGTAAACGTAATATCATTAAGAAAATAGCGTAGGCGATATTGAAGAAATGAAGTTTATCAAAAGGCTATGCCTTATTTGAAAATCTATAGAAATAGAATAAACGCCACAGCTCACTTTGTCATAGAGCTGTGGCGTTTATGGATTAAAGCGTATACGAAGTGATTTTTACTAGGATGTACACTTGTCTAGTAAGAGCTTAAGCATTTTCTCAAGAGAAAGACGCTTATATCTTTATTTTTTAAATTCAGCTTTAAGAAGGTAGACAAGATCATATTGTGCTAGTTCATCTATGTGATTTTCAACATCGTTAAAAAAATCAGTAGATAAACTACTTATAACTTGATCATTTGAATAACTAATATTAGCTAATACCAACTCATCGTCAATCGACTTTTTTTCACCTTCAAGTTGTCCCCAAACACTTGCCATATCAACCAAATCTTCTGGATTAATTTCTATATTACTTACGGAACCTGTATGACCGTTACTACTAATTCCAATATTAAACGTCTGTTTTTCACCATCGTTCTCTAGTTTGGAGGTTGCAAAAATAATAGTACCGTTACCCTCTGCCTCTGCAGATAGAGAACCAACTATCTCCTCAATCAATGTACCTGATTGGTATTTTTCAACCCATACAGATACCTCTTTGTATTCACTATTAATACTGAAATCGAAAACAAATGATTTATCTGAAGTAGTTGTCAATATCGCACGTTCTTTCTCTGTTAATTCAACAGCAGAAATAGAGTTTGATTTTTCAACATCATTTGCACAGGCGCTCAAAAAAACGAACGACAGTGCGAGAAGTGTAGTTACTCTTTTCATTTAATGCCTCCTTTTATCTATCTCTTCTATTATCTGTTTATAGTCTAATTGCATTGAATAAACTAACTGAATATTTTTATTATATCGCAAGAAATAGATTTTGACTGATAATTTGCTGGAAATTCATCTTTTTACAAGTTTTGTATTGGTTAATCATTAGTTTTAACGAGTTTATATAAAGAAACAGTATGATAAAAGCTAATCTATGAGAAGAGAAAGCTATTATTCTTCTCATCTTAAAGCCAGAGTAGTCGAAACTAGTCAAGGACAATCTGGAAATTTGCAGAAGGCAAAAGCAACTAAAAAAGCTTCCTTTTTACTGAGTTAGCTATTTGAAAGTAATAATAAATAGGGTCTGTTCTTTAAGGAGTTTGACTTAAGGAAATTAGTAGGGTATGCTAATTGAAAAATATGTAAATTCTATGATGAAGAGAGTAGTTGTAATTAGATCCACTAGCGAGTCAGGGATGGTGAAAGCCTGATAGGTTCTATTACGATGAAGCGCACTTCTAAGAAACTGCCTGAATAATTTAGTAGGGTATTGTCGGGATATCCCGTTATCATGTTGAGCCGGTCCATAATAGTTGGACAATAAGAGTGGTACCGCGGGAAAGCCCGTCTCTGTATAACATATACAGAGACGGGCTTTTTTATTTTTATCTAAAAAAGGGGGAGATTGTATGGATTTATTGAGAACTTACGCTGATGAAATTGCTTCAAGTTTGAGCGGAATGCTGGAGTTTAATGAGGTTGTGAAATTGATTGAACAACCAAAATATAGCACACAAGGAGATATAGCTTTCCCCTGTTTCACATTGGCAAAGCTACTTAAAAAGTCTCCAGTAGAAATAGCAAAAGACTTGGCACAAAAAGTTTCCCATCCTTTTTTTGAAAAGGTAGTGGCGGAAGGTCCGTATGTAAACTGTTTTTATAACAAAACTGTTGTCAGTTTAAAAACAATAAAAACAGTTTTACATAAGCGCACTGAATACGGATCTTCTGATATGGGACAGTCAAAGGTTGTGACTTTAGATTTCTCTTCTCCAAATATTGCGAAACCCTTTTCTATGGGTCATCTTAGATCAACTGTTATTGGTAACTCTTTAGCAAACATATCCGAAAAATGTGGCTTTCAAACAGTTCGAATCAATCACTTAGGTGACTGGGGAACTCAATTCGGTAAATTGATTGCTGCTTATAAAGCTTGGGGGAAAGAAGCAGATGTAAAAAATGAACCCATTAGTGAATTGTTGAAGCTGTATGTTAAGTTCCATGAGAAAGCTGAGGCAGATCCGGCCTTGGAAAATAGCGCGAGACTGTGGTTCAAAAAGCTTGAAGACGGAGATGAGGAAGCGAGAAAATTATGGGAATGGTTCCGAAACGAGTCGCTTCAAGAATTCGCTAAAATTTATAAATTATTAGATATTGATTTTGATTCCTATAATGGTGAAGCATTTTATAACGATAAAATGAATGAAATAGTGAAGTTGCTTGAGGAAAAACAATTGTTGGTGAAGTCAAATGGAGCTGACATTGTTGATTTGAGCAACTATAACTTGCCGCCATTATTAAACGGGAAACTAATTGAATGGTTTAACTGCAGGTATCTGAAGGGTGAATTAGTCGAAGACATTCTTTTCAAAAGCGCTATAGATGAAATCAAATTGGAGGATTTAAAAAAGTTTAAAGAAGAAACTCTTGAAGACTTCATATATAGTCAGGAAGATTTACTAAAAGAACTGGAAGTGTATTCATTCCAACAGATTTCAGGATATATTGATTTTTCAACTAAAGAAGTTATAGATGTTTGGTTGTCTTTGAATAAGGAGTCAACGAGCTCAAATTTATTGTAATACATGAAGATTGATCCTATTTATTTAATTTACATATTTTCAGATTATCGAAAGAGCAGATGTTAAAATGTATTTTTTCCAAGTTCTTATGTGGGAGGAGAAATGATGAATAGTAAAATTCATATCATGGGGGCTGCAGGATCAGGAACAACGACACTTGGCAACTCGTTAGCAAACGTCCTGCCATATACCCATTTGGATACGGATGATTATTTTTGGAAAACCAAATTTACTGAACAAAGGTCTGCACTTGAAAGACAGGAAATGCTTAAGGAGGATTTGTCGCGAGATGATCAATGTATCCTGACAGGCGCTGTAGCTGGCTGGGGAAACTGCTTTGTGCCTTATTTCAACCTAGTTATTTTCTTATGGATTCCATCAGAAGTCAGGCTAGCAAGGTTGCAAGAGCGGGAAATAGAACGATACGGAAATGCGGTTTCGCCTAGTGGCAGTAGATACGAGGAATCGCAAGTTTTTCTGAAGTGGGCATCCCTTTATGACCATGCAGGCATGGAAGTCAGAAGCAAAGCCTTGCATGAACAATGGATGGCCGAGTTATCTTGTCCACTTTTAAGAATCGAGGGTGACTATTCAATCGAAGAACGTGTTGCGAAGGTTATGAACTACTTGAATAGGAATAATTCAAGTTAAATTTAAGGGAAGTAAAATTGAGGAGGAGTTGAGCGTGCCCAATTACCAAGGTGAAGAAAAACTAGTTGGAGGAAACGTTTCGGATGTCTATCGTAATGGAGACACAGTTCACCGAAAGTTAAAGCCAGAAAGTTTTAAAATTCATGAGCTTTTAAAGCATTTAGCGATTACAGGTTTCCGTCAGTCACCCCAATTTTTAGGGATAGATAACAAGGGGAAAGAGATTTTAACGTTTATTGAAGGAGAGGCTGGTAATTATCCAGTAAAAAAGTATATGTGGTCAGATGAAGTGCTGCAAGAGATAGCGAAAATGCTACGTCTTTATCATGATTCAGTAAGCAATTTTTCATTTGATGACAGCTGGCAATCGTTGGATAATACTCCCCCGAATTATGAAGTGATGTGCCACAATGATTTTGCCATATACAATATTATTTTCAATCATGAAAAACCGGTGGTATCATTGATTTTGATAATGCTGGTCCTGGCCCGAGAATTTGGGACATAGCATATACCGTTTATAAATGTGTCCCTTTAAGTAGGGATAATTTAGCCGAAGCAGATAAAGGAGAAGGTTATTATGATTCTTCAACAGATGCTGATCGCATAAAACGGCGAATAAAGTTATTTTTTGAATCTTATGGGGAGGATATAGAAGAAACGTTTTTGGAAATGGTATTGCTGCGATTAGAAGGATTATGTGAAACAATAGCAAGAAAAGCGAATGAAGGTGATCTAGCCTTTCAAAAGATGATACTAGAAGGCCACGTCGAGCATTATCAAAAGGAAGTTAAGTTCATTCGTGAATACGGTCATGAGTGGATATAATGTAGAATTTCTGAGTTTCACACAGTATGAAAAAAAGTTGAGCAAGAAAATAAGCTTGGAACAGACTACTTGTTTCAAATCCGCCTCGATTTACAGGGTTTATTAATAAGTAAAAACACAATCTAATTTTGAGGTGTATAGATGGCCAGATTATTCTTTTATAGGGATCGAGTCTTAAGGGAAAAAGATCTTATACGTTACACATCATCGCTTCTTTTTTAATAAAATTGTACAGTTTCCTTTAAGGATAAATCTGAAATGCAAATAGAAGTGCAACAGGTCTTTTTCCAAGTTCTTATTCAATTATTGGTCTGAGAAACATTGAACGAGGAAGTATACTCACTTCTATTCTACATTCTTAATAATGTTAGAGCGCAAGAGATAGATAGAGGAAATCGATAGAATCAGCAAACCGCATACCATCATGATACTGGAAATGGTGAACTGCATCACAAGTGCTAATGACACAAATGCATAAGACAAAGGCACAAGTCCGTTTGAAGAGGCATTAACAAGACTCATAACACGCCCGATTTTAGTTGGATCTGTCTGGGCTTGAATCGTTGAAATAAGCGAAACATTAATAAAAGAAGACAGAATGCCCATGAGCGAAAGCAAAAGAATTCCTTGCCACAGAAAACTGATATGACCCAGTAAAGTTAAGAAAATACCTAAAACACCAATCATCACCAGCATGGTTAACCCTTGCTTTTTTCGCAAATTCAGCACACCTACCATGACGGCACCAGCCAACATTCCACCTTGGTAAGAACTTTGAAGAAAGCTTAAATCCAGTACCTTTCCTTTGAGCACACTATCCACCAGTAACGGAATCCCCATCAGTAGCGGACCGAAAAAAAAGAAATTGATAAAGATTAAAATCACCAATATATTTTTTAGAAATGGCATGCTCCATACATACGAAAATCCTTCCTTCAGTTCGGATTTTGTAGAAGCTCTGTTAGTGGTTAACGTTCTTTTTTCCTCCTTAATGAGTGAAGAGAAAAGAAATGTCAGCAGCAAAAAACCGGCAATGACTCCGAATAACAGACTGAACGAACCAAACGAAAGAATCCAACCGCCCAGCATCGGACCGGAAAAAAGCGCAATTTGATTGGAACTTTGAATGAAAGAATTCGACCGGGGAAGCGCCTCTTTCGCCACGACCGATGGCAGGAGCGACGTATTTGCCGGTGAAAAGAACGCATCGACAATTCCAAAACACAAAGCAAAAAGAATAAGTGGCCACAGTTCCAGCAAGCTAAGCTGCAACAGTAAAATCATGCCCAGCACCAACAGGCAACGCACGAAACTGGAGATTAGCATGATGCGCGACCGACGGAATCGGTCGGCCCAGACACCGCCAAGCGTCATGAACAAGATCCGTGGCACCATGGTCGCCATCATGACGATGTGCCCAGCAGACTCTCTTTTTCCAGAACGGTGATGATGTACCATTGTTCGGTAAACAGGTATGTCGATAAAGCCAGAAAAGATGCGGTACTGGAAAGCCAGAGGAAAATAAACGAACGGTTGCTGAACAAACTCGGAATCGACTTTTCCTGTACAGGTACTTCTGTTACTTGGTCGATTGCCATGGAATCCCTTCTTTCACAAGCCTACTTTTCTTTCTTAAACAGTAACTCTTCGATCTGGAAAGCCGTGGACATCAGGTAATAATGCTGCTTGTCGGGATGATCGTCCTCTTCTTTCAATGTCTTCAAGAGTTCCCGGTATTTTTGGGTGAATTCCACAAATTTTTTCTGACTCACCGTAAATTCGGTTTGAAGCGATAGATTATTCCATTCTTCTACATGAGGAGAATGCAGTTCGAAGGATTCGTCCGGAGCCGTCAACACGCGGGTTTTCGCCCGGTCAATGACTTCCAGATACGACTGGCGTGTAGCTTCTTTGGATTCCACATACGTGAGCAGATGATCCGCTGGAATAAACCCTCTGGCGACTGCCTGATAGAATTTCAGGACATTTCCTCCGCGCTCTTCTTTTCGGACCAGCTGAATGATGCCATACTTCTCCAATTCTCGGAGGTGATAGAGAATTTTGGCTCGTGAAAGGTTGAGTTCCTGAGCTAGCATTTGTCCCGTATGAGGCTGTTCCACTAAATGAATGAGCATTTTAGTGCGCAGCGGATCACTAATGACTTTTAACTGTTCGTACGTTTCCAGAATAAAAATTGATTGTTGTTCCATTTCAAAACTCCTTTCTTAACCGGTTAACTTTTATTAACCTGATTATACACATAAAAATTAAGAGAGTGCAAATTTTCTGAAAAAAATTTTAGCTACTACTTAAAAAAATTGAACTATCGTATAACTACATCTACTAGATTAAAAATTAAATTGGAATTTTTAATCTAGTAAATGTAGTTTAGAGGAAAGAGAAATAGAAAGTGCAACGCTAGAATAGAAACCTGAATGTTTACACCAAAATTTATAGGAGGGGATTAAAACGATGAAAAAATTAATGGATACTGAATTTTTCACTTTAATGAAAATGACTAATGGTGTTTTTGCAGCCATCGCAAAACCAGGTAAAGGCGCATTCAGTAACGCTGGCTTTGTTGATTTAGGTACTGAACTTCTTGTATTTGATGCATTTAATACACCTTCTGCTGCCAGAGAGTTAAGACAGCAAGCTGAGAAATTGACTGGAAAGAAAGTGAAATACCTCGTAAACAGCCATTATCATGGCGATCACATTTTTGGCAATCAGATTTTTGAAGAAGAAGTGATTATTTCTACTGAGGTAACTAAAGAATGGATTAAAGAAAAAAACGCCATAGGGGATGTGGAAACTGAACTTACAGAAACCACGCAATATCTACATAACCTAAAATTACAAATATCCATTGAGGAAAACGAAATCATCCAACAGAGCTTAACAAATCAATATTTAGAAATGACTAAGTTGCTTGACGAGCTTCCTACGCTAAAGCTCGTTCTGCCTTCTTTTACTTTTGAAAGAAAAGTGATTATTTCAGGAACAGAACGAAATGCTGAATTATACTGCCTAGGTGGAGGGCATTCACCGAGTGACACGTTTCTGTACGTTCCGCAAGAGCAAGCGGCTTTCATGGGCGATAGTGTAACCGAAGAGCTCCATCTACCAATTTTTCAACCAGATAACTTTTTAACTATTTTAAAAGAAATCCAAAAGATAGACATACAGGTACTAATGCCTGGACATGGACAAATTGGTACCACTGAAAAGGTTGACACAATGATTCAGTACATATCCATGCTGATTGATGCTGTAAAAGATGCACAAAATGCCAATATTCTTTTAGCTGATTTTGTTGAGACCTTTGTTGTTCCGAGCGAATATGAAAAGTGGAAGGGAACGCAAGGAATCCGGCGTAACTTAGCATCCGTTTACAATTTTTATGTGGCGACAAAATAAGACAACACGTTCTTACGAGGAAATACATATGCTCTTCAAAATAATCAGCATCCTCGCTGTAGAAAACCTGTAGAGCGATGAAGGTGTTCCTATAAAGGAGGAGGATTGTATGAAAAAACCGATTAGATTTTTCTTTCTTATTTCAGCTAGTTTTGTTTTCATCGCATTTCTCGTCTTGCTAGGTGGAAGCTTGTTTTTGCATAAGTTCTTAGAAGAAACACTTGATCCAAACATTACGTATGTTCAATCAGTGAAAGCCCTTCTGATACAAAATGCGAACGGAGAAAGTGAAAGGCGGATAAAAGAAATTTCTGTGCATGAAAATCATCAACATATTACTATTTACTATGAAGAAAATTTCGCCGCTCTTTTGCCTCTTACGAAAGAAACATTAGACTTAGCTATTGCCAAAAACGAAAAACTTTTCGGTGAAGTCCGATTAGCACCGGTGGATCTACTCGTCTTTGAAGATCTCAAGGAATTAAGAGGATTTTCAGAACTTGAAAATATAGATGGATTTTATTCTGATTTCGATAAAGTACTAGCTTTTCATAATTCTAATAAGGAACTTATATTGGCAAAAGATAAAATTGCCTTGTACGCTTTTCAGAAGATGCTGTTGCATGAATATACTCACTATGTATTTTCTCAAAAAGTACAAAATCCAGCTACTTATCCCATTTGGTTTATAGAAGGGATAGCTGAATACGTAGGAACTGACCCGAATGAAGTAAGCTTTCCATATTTCGAGAAAATTTCTTTTGAACAACTAACAAGTTCTGAACAATGGCAGGAAGCTCGGACACTCGTTATGAGTGACCCCTATTTGCAGAGCTACTATACTTTTGAGTTTCTGACAACGAACTATGAAGAACAAGTAATTAGGGAAATCATCGATTTAGTAGAAGAAACGCAGGATTTTGAAGAAAGTTTCACTGAAGTTACAGGGTTAACCCTTCATGAACTAGAAAAGGTATTTTTAAACTCTTATAAAAACTAAATTGTTATCTTCCGTTACTTTCAGAGTAGGGGGATAAGGCTTAACAAACACTTTGTCTCCTGTTATTCCAAAATGCTTTTCAGAATGGTTTGTGATAGAGAATAGAAAAAATCAGTCTCTCATTTGGATTTTAGAGCAGTTGTCTTTATATTGATGCAGAGATGCAATTCTTTTAGACATCTCGATTCATCAGTATCAGAAATTATCATAAAATTGGTATTTACTAGTTAAATGAAGTTGTGGTAATATTATGGAAATTATAAATGAGAAAAGCATGGAAGAGAACAGTAGATAGCTAAACACTTTTTCTAGAGAGCTCCCATTGGTGAAAAGGAGTAGAAGTGCGTTATTGAAACAAGCCTCTGAGCATCATGAAGGAACCTGCATTTAAGGGGATGTTGTGACGGGAGCTCCCGTTATTGAGCTAGGTAATCGCCATTTTTTGGCCGTACCGAATGAGGTTAATCCGGTGACGTATTAACAAATAGGGGTGGCACCACGATTTTAGCAATCTCGTCCCCAAGACAATTGTCTTGGGGACGAGATTTTTTGTTTAGCTAAAATTCAGTGGAGGAGCGGTTACGATGAAAAATTGGAAGTACTCTTTTTTATTGTTAGGTGGTATCGGTATTTCAAATATAGGCAGCTGGGTTTATCTGATTGCCTTGAACTTAATTATCCTGAATGAAACCGGTTCTCCTCTAGCGATCGCTTGGCTATACATTTTAGGACCGATCGCGACTATTTGCTCGAACTCATGGGCAGGTAGCCTGATCGACCGAATTAATACGAGGAAATTTATGATTGGGTTAGATATTTCACGTGCTTTATGTATTGCATTAATCCCTATGCTTCCTTCACTGTTCTATGTTTATGTCATCGTATTTATCATTAATATGGGAAGTGCCATGTTTGAACCCACGTCAATGGTGTATATGACCAAACTCATACCAGAGAAGGATCGTCAACGATTTAATGCGTTAAGAAGCTTTATTAATTCTTGCGGAACATTAACTGGACCTGCAATAGCTGGTCTATTGTTTTGGATGGGGACACCTGACACGGCTATTTATATAAACGCAGTGGCTTTAATATTATCAGCTTTCATCATTTTATTATTGCCTAATGTTGATACACAAACAGTCTTATTGGAAACGGAAAAGCTTTCTTGGAAACTAATAAAAGCTGATTTTGATGTAGTCTACAAGTTTAGCCAAACCTACCCATTTGTGTTGAAAGTGTATCTTTTTTTTGTGGGAATGACGATATTTATGACTGCCCTCGATTCATTAGAAGCGGCTTTTGCAAAAGGAGTTATTGGCATGTCAGACACTAACTATGGATTCCTATTAAGTATATTTGGAACGGGGATTATTTTGGGTTCACTAATAAACACCATTTTTTCCAAAAAATTAACAGTCAGCTTGTTAATAGGCGCTGGCTCTGTGTTTACTGCAGTCGGTTATATCACTCTCTACAGTGCACAAGGGTTTGTTAGTGCTGCACTTGGAACGTTCATTATTGGATTTGCTATCACTTTTGCAAACACGGGTTGTTTAACCTTTTATCAAAATACTGTACCGGTATCTATGATGGGGAGGTTTAGCAGCTTATTCGGTATAGTTGAAGCATTTTTTATTATTATTCTAACTATCCTAATTGGATTAGCCGCTGAACTAACTTCAATCAGGCCTGTAGGATTAATTGGGTCGTTTATGTTCTTATTGCTAGGCGTTAGGGTCTTTAAGGTCGTAACAGCTAGCAAGCGAAATGTCTATTTTAGGGAGAATTTGACTTTAAATGATTAATTTTTTATCTTTTTCTATTTTAATGGATGGATCCTTGGGCTAATACAGGATGGAAGTTATGGCAAGAATTTTAGAACGTCAAATAATTCGAAGGAGATTGAGAACTGATGAAAGATTTCTTTCAAGTGATGACACAAGAACAAGCAGAAGAAATTGCGAATCATTGGCGTTATGAAGGTCAGTATTCTTTTTATAACATGGATGCTGACCAAGAAGATTTAGCAGCATTTTTAAATCCCCAAAAACGTAAAGATTCTTATTTTGTAGTTATCAAAGAAGAACAAATTAGCGGATTTTACAGTTTCAATCAGATTACGGACGACGTGATTGATATAGGACTAGGAATGAAACCGGATTTAACCGGCATTGGAAATGGTCTTCAGTTTTTGAAGAAAGGCATAGACTTTGCAACATTAACATACAGCCCCAAAAAGATTACCTTATCAGTTGCTACTTTTAATGAAAGAGCGATAACTGTTTATAAAAAGCTGGGATTTAAAGAGGTCGAGTATTTTGTACAAGCGACAAATGGTAGTGAGTTTGAGTTTTTAAAGATGATTTATCAATGTGATGAACCGTATAAAGGAAGGTAAAATGACAGTAGAAAAAGATGATTCGAAGTAGCAAAAAAGCTTATCCAAGAAAGATTTCCTGCTGGCTGGGGAGGCGCTGCAGCGCTGTAAACCCAAGACGGAACTAGTTTGACGAGCATTGCTCCTGAAGTAATTAATGCATCTACAGAATTATGTATTGAAACAGGAGCTATATCAGAAGCACATAAACTCAACAATGCTGTAACGCATTCGATTTGCGTGGTTCGTGAAGATGAAAAAGCACAACACATGATTCTCACTCCTTGTGGTGTTTGTCAAGAACGTCTTTTTTAGTGGGGAGAAGAAGTAAAAGCCGCCATCACAACTTCTGAGAACAGATTGATTTGTAAAACATTGAAAGAGTTACAACCCTACCACTGGTTTAATGCCTTTAAAGATTAAGTTAGAAAAGCCGCGGTTATGTGAAAGCTTTTAAGAAAACGATACCAAATAGATTCTATTCGAATAGAAATTAGAAGAGGGGAGTGGAATCATGGAACACACGATGGGTTTATATGATGAATACGTTGAATCAATTATTGAAAGAAATAAAAAAGTAGAAGTAAGATTGAACGATGAAAAGAGAAGAAAAATTAAAATTGGAGATACCATCAAATTTATCAAAATCCCCAATCAGAATGAAGTGATACGAGTGGTTGTACTGGAACTTAAATCATACCCTACGTTTCAAGCTATGTATGAAGATGTTCCATTCAGTGATTTTGATTGCGAAGAATGGACAATGGAAGAAATGATAAAAGGGACTTTTGATATCTATTCGGTAGAACAAGAGCAAGCTTGGGGTGCTTTAGCTATTGGAATAAAACTAATTTAAGAGTAGAAAATGGTCACTTCAAAAACAGCAAGTAGGCTTTTGGTATCATTTAAAGACTCATATAATGTGTTTTATCTTGACGACTAGAAATTGGTTAAATCTTTGACTATCTATTCAAACAAATCAAGCATGATCGGAGGACATGAGATGAATGGTTTTGGAAAGTTTATTACCGCTTTATTAATCTTCGCTGGAATTCTTTCTGTATTTTTTGGAGGCATGCTTCATATCTTGAATACAGGAGATGTCCATTTATTTGGCTTCTTTGGCGCAATTATCATATCGTTGGTTATCTTCTTTGTTTTTGTTACAGAAAAAAGAAGTGGAAAAAAAACAATTATGTGGATTTCTTTGTGTTTAATGGCAGGGGCCGCCTTTGCTGTTCCTCATTACTATAAAGAAAGTTTTGAGAAAGTGAATGATTCAGAAGTAGATCTCTATGCATACGAGCCATTTAAAGAAAGTGAGAAACTAGCTAGATTGGATCAACAAGCCTCTTTCAAAATAGTGGGAGAAGTACCGATAATAGACGGAGCAACGGCTCTCTACCCTTTATTTTCAGCATTTGCAGAAGCCACTTATCCAGAAGATCTTTATGATCCATATAAAGGTCCTGTCGCTACGACTACGACTCCTTCTGCTTATAGTCGGCTTATCAAAGGAAATGCCGATGTGATTTTTGCTGCAGAACCTTCCAGTGGCCAAAAAAAAGCCGCAGAAGCAGCAGGGGTAGAGCTAGAACTGACGCCGATTGGACGTGAAGCTTTTGTGTTTTTCGTCAATTCTCGAAACTCGGTTACTGATTTAGCGAGCAAAGATATCCAAGGAATCTATTCAGGAGATATTGAAAATTGGAAAGAACTTGGTGGGAAGAACGATGAAATCCGCCCTTTTCAACGCCCTGAAGATAGCGGCAGCCAAACGATGTTTATTAAATTCATGGAAGATCAAAAAATTAAAGAGCCTGAAACTGAAGATTTGGCTGGAGGAATGGGCGGTATAATAGAGGAAGTAGCAAGCTACCGGAACTACAAAAATGCCATTGGTTATACGTTTCGATTCTATTCTACTCAAATGGTTCGCAATGACAAAATCAAATTGATAGCAGTTGATGGCATTGAACCAAACATTGAAAATATCCGTTCGGGCAAATATCCTTTAGCTGCTGAATTTTATGCTGTTACCGCCGGAACAAAAAATACAAATGTACAGCCGTTTATTGAGTGGATCCTTTCTGAAGAAGGACAAAAATTGGTAGAAGACACAGGGTTTGTCGCAGTTCAGTAGAAATTTAAAGAACCTTAAGAGGAGATAACCAAAAAAATACAAAATCAATAACCAAATAAACTAAAAAGAGCTAGGAAGGGTTTGTTTTTTAGGGCTTCCGTTTGTCAATTTAAGCTAGACAGACCCATTCCATTCAGGTGACTCAAAAATGCCTCCAAGGGTGTGCGATAATCCAGCGACTTCCGTGGGATGTTATTCCGTTTGTCAGCCACTGAGGAAATGAACGTTTGGTCTACCTGGTTGAAGTCCATTTCCTTTGGCAGGCCGTCTTTTCGCAAGAGGCCGTTGGAGTTTTCATTCAAGGCACGCTGGGAAGGCGTGCCGGGATCCGCAAAGTAAATCGAGACGTCGTGCTGGTTGCACAGCGGTTTCCAATTGGAGAATTCCTTCCCACAATCAAACGTGATGGATTTGAACAGATTTTTTGGGATTCCTTGAAACCACTGGTTCAAAGCGGTTTCGATATCGCACGCCTTGCGTCCTGCAGGCTTGATGGCGATGATGACTTTCGTCAGCCGTTCTACCAGTGTGATCACTGCACTTTTGTGGCGGACGCCCACAATGGTGTCGCCCTCGATGTGCCCGAACTCTTCTTTGAACGAAGGATAATCGGTTTCCCGGTCGGAAATATGCCGTTTGAACGCCTGTTTTCCGCGGCGTTCCTCGTGACCATTGGGTTTCCGTTTGCCTTTCATCGGCAGTGTGGCAACATCAAAGACCCGATTTTTGAACATGCGGTAGATGGTGCGCACGGAACAGTCGATCGCTGTCTCGGCGCGTCCCACAATGACATCAGGCGTCCAGCCCTGCGCCACCTTGTCTTGAATATAGGTCATTTGTTTCTTCGGCAAAACGATTTTTTGGCGTCCGCAGCGTTTCTTGTTTTTCTTGTATTGTGTGTAAAAGTCGAGGGCTGTATGTCCCAATTTCAGGAAATTGATGACCTTGTAAATTGGCTGCCTGGAACGTTTCATTTGATTTGCGATAATCGCCACGGGTATGTTTTGGCGGTGATAGGATTCTATCATCACCAGTTCATCCGTGGTAAGATGGGTGTAGGTCATTCGTGGTCACTCCTCTGTTTTTCTTTGGTCGGAAAATACATGTAGAGTGTACCATGAATGACTTTTTTAGTTGTCTAGCTTAATTTTACAATCGGCGGGCTAATAAAATTGGAATGATAAAAGACAAGAAGAAGTAAAAGCATTTACATTGAAATAGTGAAACTATTCTCAGAAATCTTACGTCTATGGGGTATCCAGGAGAGGATGGTGTAATGAGTGGTTGAAAATGATGGAGAGTACAACTTAAACGAAGAACAAATTGAGCAAATAATGGATGAACATGGCGAATATTTGCTTCGTTTCATTTATGTATACGTCAAAGATTGGTCTACTGCAGAAGATATTTTGCAAGAAGTATTTGTAGCTTACTATCTAAAATCTCACCAGTTTGAATCTCGTTCTTCCTTAAAGACATATCTTTCCAAAATGGCTATCAATCGCTGTCATGACCATTTACGAAGCTGGAAAAACAGACGAATTGTCTTCTCAGATGCAATGACCCAGTGGATTTCTAGTTCGAAATCCACTGAAAAAACGTATGAACACCAAGTCGTGAGATCTGACCTAATCAAAAATGTAATGGAACTGCCGATTACATATAGAGAATCCATTATTCTTTATTATTACCAGCAGCTCACTATGAAAGAAATCAGTGAACTGCTGGCATGTCCAGAAAACACTATTAAAACTAGACTGCGAAGAGCCAAGCGCTTGTTGAAGAATAACACCGATTCAAGTGAATGGGAGGGATTCCAGGATGAACAAATTTAAGCATGAAATGGATGATTTTTTTGGCGTTAATCCTAGATTCAACAAATCCTTAAAACACAAGATGCTCTTGAATATAAAAGAAGCTAAATCGAATAAATTTTCTAGTAAAAGATATGGTTTTTTTAAGTATACGGCCATCTTCGCAATTCTTTTATCAATGGTCACATTTTTTCTAGTACAAGCTGTAAACGAAACAGCACAAGAAACACAGAAACCGTCGACTGGAAAAGTGGAGGAATTAGTAGTGACAGATACGGATACTGTAGCTGAAATTCCGATCTTTACAGCGTACGAGGAGCCTTTAGAAATATTTGACTTCAAGTACGATACCATGGATAGAGGAAATCACGAGTATGCAGCACAGCCCTTATTGATTGATCCACTTGCGTATAGTGAGAAAAAGATTGCACGAGGAGACGTAGTCACATACGAATATAAATTTTCCGAAGGTTTACAGAAGACCATTTCGCGTGTTATCGGATTGCCAGGTGAAAGCGTTGAAATTGTAGATGGCCACATTTTTGTTGATGAACAGAAATTGGAAACTTTTTATAGCAGCGCCCATCGATTGGGAATAGATTCTTATGAAGAGTACAGCCAGCAGGTTGAAAAAAACACATCTTCTACTAGCGATACTTCAGGAATGAAAGAGATATTCCAAACGAATATGAAAAAAATCCAGTTGGCAGAAAATGAAGTTTTTCTAGTTGGAGATGATTGGTTACGAGGAAGTCAGCATACATTGAAGTTAGAGAAAATTCAAGGCGAAGTAATCGGTTATTACAAATCAGTTCACTAAACTAATTAAAGTCAACTGTGCTGGAATGTTCAGTTATTACTGTTGATTGGATTGTGTAAATTACATCATAACTAGTGAGGAGACTTTTTATGAAGAAATGGAGCGTTCTCATTCTTTTAGTTGCAACATTAACAGCATGTTCTTCCTCAATTACTGAGAAAAAATTACCAATCGAAATGATAGCTCACAATAGTCTATCTGATGAAGAGCAACTACTTATTCCAACAAGTCCCAAAGACTCATTAGTAACTAAAGAAGCGGTATCTGCAAAAATCAAAGCTCAGATCCATTCTACTTATAAACAACAACAAGTTTATTCAGTAGTATTCAATGGTACTTACACAGCTACAGCTGGCAACCTTATCGTCTATGTTGATTTAGATCAAATACTGTAGTTGGCAAAGCGTTTCAAGAACTTGATTAACTGCATTTCTATATGATTAAAGAAAGAAGTGAGTTCAGGTGCAATATGTGTTAAGTACAGTAATTACGATTCTACTTGCTATTATTGGGTTTTTTGCGAGTGTCACATTTTTAATTTTCACAGTAGGTGACAGCGATATAGTTATTCTCTATTCGTTGGCAATTGTTATAGGCGTTCTACTGGTTGTTGTGATTAATCAATTGATAAGGTTAAATAAACGTCTTGAACGATCGCAAAAGAAATTCCTTTGATGCGTACATGAGTTAATGTAAGAAAAGCGCATCTACTTCTAAATGATGGATAACGTTTCAGCGCGCTGAGCCTCCTCGTCGCAAGCTCCTACGGGGTCCCATCCCTTCGTTTTTCCGCAGGGAAGTCAGTGACCGAAGGGACTTCGGGCAGTGGCTTTGCGACGAAGCTAGGGCAGCGATGCAGGAGCACGGGTTTTCAGTGACGAGGAGGCTGAAGCTGACATAGCTGTCAACTTAAGAAATAACGTGGAGTATGCCCATTAAATTTGTACGATATGGGGGTTTGAATTAGGGGAATATCGGAAATGGTGATAACTAAGAACGCCAACTAGCCTCCCTTTTTTGGGG
>NZ_JASISN010000029.1:0-37205 GCF_030063085.1 Planococcus sp. S3-L1
CAGCCGCAGTGCAAAACATCAAAAAAATGACCCTTCTGCTTAGCAGAAGGGTCTAAAAACTTCACGTTCTTTTGTTTCTTGACCAATCCACTGAGAAGATAATCGATAAAACCTTAGTTTCTCAACAAGCTGAAAAACCTTGTCACAATTCTGTGACAAGGTTTTTTTTTGACTTGAAATCAGGTAAAATAGTTTGGATTTTTAAACAACTGGGAATAGTATTAAACACAGATAGACCGTTTTTTTCAGTTCCAAAATAATAGTTTTAAAATTCCGTCAAATAGAATACAATAAGCATTAACTACCTAGAAAAGGAGATGGTCAATATGAACCTAGACTCAATTAGAGGCTCGAGCATGATTGTAAAAATGGCACGTGCATTAGTGGAAGATGGTTGGTTATTCACCCCGAATGAGTTCGACGTCATTATTAAAGCGGAGCATAAGGAAACAGGAGAAGCCATCTCTTTTCATTCAATCGGTAATTTAAAAAGATGGATGTATGAAAAAGCATTAAGTTATTAACTAATCCTTAAAAACTCGCTGGCCAATATGGCCAGCGAGTTTTTTTACTAAACACCTTGCAGACTTGCAGACTTTTTACACAATTCTGCATTAATCCCCTGTTTTTTCAGATTTTCGACAATTTCACTGGCTGTTTGCACTTTTCGTATTGCACAACATGAAGTTTCAGTCATCTTGATCATCCTCCAAAGGCTTTTCATAGCTTCAGTATACAAAGTAAATGTGAACAAACTATTACCAAATCAACTTATTTTTAAAAAGCTACTGATTTTAAACAAATCATTCGAATTCACCAACTTCTAACTGCTCTTTTCTAGTGACGAGTTAATTTTGAGGCACGTGGATTATAAAGAACAAGATCGCTTCAAGTATTACGATTAGACGAGTAAGTATGAAAATTTTGCTTCAACTCCAGAAGCTATTTGGACATTCTGGAAATTGATAAAGCTGAATAAAATTAGTGTTTCATTTTTTAATACATTGATCATTTATCGACCATTTTCATAGTAAGCTTTGCACTCTCTGTCGTTAATTTGAAATAATTGTACAAGTGCACATACTTTTCGAGTATTGTCATACTGATCCATAACGCAGCACCAATTACTGGCAGATTGAATAGTTCAGATTTTCCTCCCCACCGATCAACTTCACTCGCTCCGTTGTAATGCACTGGCACCTGTTCGGGCAATGAATCGTATTGAGTAAAGAAAAATACTAGTAACCATACAAAGGTGAGCACCGACACACTGTTGAAACCTTTTCCAAACACTAAACTTGCTAGCGTTAGTTCTGGTTGTTTTGCCATAAAAATGATCTCTATCTTTTTTCTTCGACCGACAAGTGTGCTTTAAGTCAACCTTTTTCTAAACTACGTTAACCTTTTCCCATACATCCCCTGTTTAGTTAGATGTTTTACATTTTTTGTACTTCCATCCACTAAATAGAGTTTACCTATACTATAATGAATGGCAAGCAGTAATTTTCTACTCACCTTAAGGAGGCACTTGCCATGTTAAAAAAGTTTCTCAGCATTTTTAAATCGTCCTCACCTATCCTTTCCGCAAATAGCTCCGGCAATAAAATAGCTGCAGAAAAAAGTTATCTTTTTGAAGCTAATCAACAACAGTTAGATCAAATTATTAAGCTTCCTCTAGTAACAGGCAAAGCACCCGGCTACGTTTATTTTGTTCAAGAACATATAACAGGTTCTTTTAAGATTGGTAAAACAAAGCAAATCGATAAACGTATGAACGTCTTCAATGTTAAACTGCCGTTTGAAAACAAATTAATATTTCTTATTAAGACTGCTGATCATCATCAAACTGAAAGCGCATTTCATCTGCATTTCTCTGACAAAAGATTAGAAGGCGAATGGTTTAACCTGACGGCAGACGATATTCGTTGGATCAAACAAGGCTTCTACACGGATAAAATCCAAAAAACAATCAACTCTCCTTCAGAAGTTATAAAGCAACTCAATGCCAACAAAGGAAAAGTTGACGAAAAGTCATTGACATTCAAACAAATTCAATTCGCCAAAACTCTCGTGCTACGACTCGAACAAGATTATGAGTTAAATAACGCATATACGACTTGGACACAAAAAGACTTAAATCGCCTTAGTAGCTATTTCCGTTATAGAAATGATGGTACCTTAGCTAATCTGGTGAAAAGTGGCGTTTTAACTAAAAGATAAACTCCTTTCCTCCCGATTTATAGAAGCTTTTTTGGACAGGCTAATACCTCAAACCTCAGCATACGCTAGAGTAAGCTGTGGTTTTTCGTTATACTAAAGTGACTATGGTTTTAACAAGTACAAATCGCTAAAGGAGTTGCTTTATGTACGAAATGTCATTCAAAAATCCATTTAAGAAATCATTTTTCGATTTGAAAGAGCTCGTTGACAGCATCCAAGAAAATTTAGGGTGCCCAACGACGATTGAGGATACAAACCACCGTCTACATGCTTATAGCTCTCATGAAGTGGATACTGATTCCGCGCGAATTGGTACGATTATCTCTCAACGCGTACCTGAAAAAGTGATCAATCGTCTTTGGAGAGAAGGCATTATCCCAAAATTGATGCAATCAGATTGTGCCTTGCGCATTCCACATATTGAAGACATTGGTCTTCGCGACCGTGTAGCGATTGCCATTCGGAAGGATAACGAGATTTTAGGCTATATTTGGATTGTTGAAGGCGTCAAAAAATTAAATGATATTCAACTAAAGCTATTGAAAGACGCGGCTATTGCAGCGACACCTTTGATGGCTAAACTTCATCAAAACCTCAAAAGAAAAGAAGAACACTATCAGGATTTATTATGGAAAATTTTGAGTGGCCACTACAAGTCATCAAAGGATATTCAAGAAAAATTTTACGAACTGAACTTGAAAATACCCGATCGCTTTACTGTTCTTGTTTTTCGTTTTGACCAAGACATTACACGGAAAATAGAAGAGCAAATTTCCTATTTGATCACTACTAGTCAAAAAATCACTAATCACTTTTTAGTAATTATCGACAATGAATTGATTTTAATCGCTTCTCCTCATGCCTCCCAATCTGGCGATCATGCTTTTGAAGGCTTTATTTCCTACTTTACATCTGAAATGGCTAATCGCTTTTCTATTTCGGGCGTCAGAGGCAGTTTGGGTACAAGCTATAATGATTTTGGCAAAGCGGAAATGAGTTATCAAGAAGCCGTGACCGTGCTAAAGCTAAAACAAGACTTTCCTGAAGAACTAGAAGATGTGTTTCACTTTAGACAACTCGGTGCTTTTAGGTACTTGAACTTGATGCCGAAAGAACAGAGAGACAAGCGCCATGAACACCCGGCAATTGCTAAGCTCGAGGCATATGATAGCCTGCACAAAACCAATTTACTGAAGACACTTGAAGTTTTTATTCAACAAGATAGCAATATGAACGATGCTGCTAAAAAGCTGTTTGTGCATACTAACACATTGCATTATCGGATAAAGCGCATTTCGGAAATAGGCAGTGTCCGTTTGACAAATGTTCATGAAAAACTAGGTATCTATCTGGATTTGAACATGCGCAAAATGGATAAGAAATAAGCTTTTGTGAAATTTCACAAAAGCAAAGCGTTATTTTCTTTGTTTCATCCAATGCAGTCTAGCAAGCATACAGCTATACTTATGGATATCTACACCATTCGTTTCATAGGAGGAATAAAAATGATTATTGGAATTCCAAAAGAAATCAAGAACAACGAAAGCCGTGTAGCAATTACGCCTGCTGGTGCCGATGCTTTTGTTAGAGCTGGTCATCAAGTTATCATCGAAACAGGTGCTGGTTTAGGAAGCAGTTTCACAGATGCTGACTATATCGCGACTGGCGCTCAAATGGTCGACACAGCGCAAGAAGCTTGGTCTGCAGAAATGGTGATGAAAGTAAAAGAGCCCGTTGCCTCTGAATACCACTACTTCCGTCAAGATTTGGTGTTGTTTACTTACCTCCACCTTGCAGCTGAACCTGCGTTAACTCAAGCATTAGTAGACAGCAAAGTGACAGCGATTGCCTATGAAACCGTATCGGTAAACCGGACACTTCCTTTATTAACGCCAATGAGTGAAGTAGCTGGAAGAATGGCTGCTCAAGTTGGTGCCCAGTTCCTCGAAAAAATATATGGTGGCAAAGGGATTCTGTTATCTGGTGTACCCGGCGTTCAACGCGGAAAAGTGACTATTATTGGCGGCGGCGTGGCAGGAACTAACGCCGCGAAAATGGCGATTGGTCTTGGTGCACAAGTAACAATCATTGATTTGAGTCCAGAACGTCTTCGTCAATTGGATGATATTTTTGGTACGGATGTGACCACATTGATTTCCAACCCGTTCAATATTGCCCAAGCGGTTAAAGAATCTGACTTAGTTATTGGCGCTGTACTGATTCCAGGATCAAAAGCTCCTAAATTAGTAACAGAAGAAATGGTTCAATCGATGAACCCTGGTTCTGTAATTGTCGATATCGCTATCGACCAAGGCGGAATTTTCGAAACAACAGATCGCATCAGTACACATGACGACCCGACTTACGTTAAACACGAAGTCGTTCATTATGCAGTTGCGAATATGCCTGGAGCTGTTCCGCGTACATCAACCATCGCTTTGACAAATGTCACAGTGGGCTATGCACTTCAAATGGCGAACAAAGGTGTTCAAAAAGCTGTTGCAGAAAATCCAGCACTAAAACTGGGCGTTAACACGGCGAACGGTCATGTTACTTATGAAGCTGTTGCCAAAGATCTTGGTTTTACATTCGTTTCCGTTGATGAAGCCCTTGTTCAATCGACATCGTCAATTTAGTCCTAAAAACAGCTTTCCACTACGAGTAGTGGGAGGCTGTTTTTTTAGAGTTTTACTCTTCTGTACATCTGATTTAACATCGTTTATATTAAGAAAAGGTGATGAAAATGAAAGCGACATTTTATGTTCAGGATAAACAACTTGTTTCAGGCATGACGGTAAAAGACCTGACCGAACCTGAAAGCAATAACATGGCATTACATGCTTGTGAAAACACACAAACAATAATTGATAACCGACAAAAATTAGCCGATTTTCTAGCGGTACCTCTGGCTAGTTTTATTTGTGCACAACAGACGCACAGCGCCAATTTCCGTCGCGTATCACAAAAAGATAAGGGACGTGGAGCATACGATGCAGAAGATGCTTTTTCTGATACGGACGCTCTTTATACATTTGATACGGGCATCGTATTGTGCAGTTTCGCAGCTGACTGCGTTCCTGTAATTATTCATGATAGAAAAGCCGGTTTGATTGGTGTTGTTCATTCTGGTTGGCAAGGTACCATCAAAGAAATTACATTCAAATTGCTTCACCAATTAATTGAGGTTGAACAATGCGATCCTGCTAACTTGGAAATTCAAATTGGTGCAGCTATTAGTCAACAACAATTCGAGGTCGATCGAGACGTCTATTTAAAGTTCGATGCTCTTGGCTACGCAAGTAATTTTATGTATGTTAACGAAGATACGAAAAAATACCATATTGACAATCAAGCCATAGTCAAAAAACAATGCGAACTAGCAGGCGTTTCTCCCAAAAATATTCACGTAGATAAAACTTGTACGTTTCTAGAACCGACTGGATTTTCCTATCGACAAGATCGAAGGAGTGGCAGACATTTGATTTTTGTGATGAGGAACTGACCGGATACGTATTAAGAAAGCTCTAAAAAAGACGTGTCTTTCTGGAAAATAAAGATTTTTCTCGCCTTTTCTATAGCTTCATTAGCGACTACAGAATCCCTTTCAAAATACTACTTTTTAGTTAATTAGTTATTACGTTGTTGAAGATGTCCCCCTTTAGATACCCCAGCGGATTAACAAAGAAATTAGGAAGCCAATTGACACCAAGACAATGAAAAAGTAGAACACAGGAACATAGCTTTCTGTATGCTGATGAATTTATGAAACGATGGCTGGCCCAATAATATGACCAAGTCGTCAATAAATAACCGTGAATTGCTCCTAATTTTTTTGTACCAAAAACGGTTCCAACAAACGCTGGTAGGTTTGAAAACCCACCCCTGTAGCAGCTAACAATGACCCAAATTAAATCTTGGAAAATTAATGCATTGGTGATGCATGAAATCGTACCGGTCAGAAAACTTGCCACTGAACGTTGATTTTTACTCGGCATCGGTTTATCATAGCTTGAACATCGAACACGATTTGTTCACACCGATTTTGCTGAGTCACGTACATCGGTTTACCCAAAGTAAACATAAAAAGGCGCTTCCTGTAAATACTCAGGAAACGCCTTTTTTGCAATCGGCATCGTTTTATCCACCGATATACGACATGCCGATTTTGTTACGGTTTTTAGCTGTCAGTTCAGTTCGTTCATCTGAATAACGGTCGTCTCTACGTTCCCAAACAGCAGAGATTTTCTCCAATAACTCTTCGTCACTCAAACCATTTCGAAGCAGTTCACGAATATCGAAATGCCCTGTGGCGAACAAGCATGTATAGAACTTGCCATCTGAAGACAAACGAGCACGCGTACAAGATGAGCAGAAGGATTCTGACACCGATGTGATAAATCCTACTTGTGCCTCTCCTTCTTCAAAACGATAGCGCTTTGCTACTTCTCCGTAATAATCTTTGTCGACGGGTTCTAGGTTGTAGACTGTTTGCAACTTTTCAAGAATCTGCTTTTTGGTGACAACTTTTTTAAAGCTCCAGCCATTATCATTGCCAACATCCATAAACTCAATAAACCTTAGGGTAATGCCGCGTTCTTTGAAATAAGCTGTCATCGGCAATATTTCTTGCTCATTGACATCTTTTTGGACGACCATATTGACTTTGATTTCAAATCCAACTTGTTGCGCAAAAACGATTTGTTTTAAGATATGCGATGGATCAATGCCCCTACCATTCAGCTTTCCAAACAACTCCGAATCTAGTGCATCTAAACTAATATTTAACCGGCGAAGTCCAGCATCGTATAGCGCCTGTGCTTGATTGCCAAGAAGCAAACCATTTGTTGTCAGTCCAATATCCTCTACACCCTCAACCGAAAGGATTTTCTCAACCAATTCTGGCAATCCTCTGCGCATTAAAGGTTCGCCACCTGTCAACCGAATCTTTTTAACGCCCATTGCTACAAACACCTTAGTCAAGCGATGTATTTCTTCAAATGACAACAATTCCTGCTTCGGTAAAAATGCATAATCATCACCAAATACTTCTTTAGGCATGCAATACGAACAACGGAAATTGCAGCGGTCGGTGACTGAAATCCGCAAATCCCGTATTGGACGTTGAAAATAGTCCTGTACTGGTTTAATGGCCATTACGCCACCTCCTTTTTAGTCGTCAGGTTGATTCACGTTGCGAAAAACAAGTTGATCTTTATGGATTTCTGACGAGTTTATCCACTGAGTGGTCACTTTTTCCATAAATTTCATCACACGTAATTGACCAGTTTCTAATTCTTTTTGTAGCGGTTCTTGTACACAGGTATCCCAAACACTGAACAAAGGAATTTTTTCAGTGGTGTTCCATACAGCTGATATATTTGAAGAATCTTCGGTTAAAGCTAGAAGCTTTGCTGTTTCAGCTGGACCGACAAACGGCATATCACAAGGCAGCACCAAATAGTTATCCGCTTGCATATGGTTCATCCCCGACAAGATTCCAGCAAGGGGGCCTTGTCCGGAAATCCAGTCTAGATCTGTGATGACATCATACTTAGAAGGGAAACGAGTGATTAACTCGGGCCTAGTAATAATGACTACATGGTCACAGACATTCGTTAATGCTCTATAAGCGTGCTCGTAAAAAGGGATTCCTGCTAACTCGGCAAACGCTTTTGGCGAACCAAAACGGCGCGACAGTCCACCTGCAAGCAAGATTCCGACAGTTGACTTCATCCTCCGCTAACGGGTGGAATAAAAGCCACGACGTCCCCTCTTTCTAAGACATCAGTCGGCAACGCGTATTCTTCATTGACAGCTAAACGAGCTGCACCCGACAGAAACTCCGGATATTTTGTCGTTGCCCACTGCCACAAATCATCAACGGTCTGTCCGGCCATATCGACTTGTTCTTCAGAAACTCCGGTCTGTTCTTTGAGTCCTGCAAAGTAACATAAGGTGATCATGCTAATCCTCCTTCTGGTTTCTTCTTTTGATCGCCAATCCACTCTTCCCCGTCTTCCCAAATTTCTTTTTTCCAAATGGGGACGATTTCCTTGATTCGTTCTATCGCGTATTCATTTGCTTCGTAAGCTGTTTTTCGATGAGGGGACGAAACTGCGATGACAACTGCGATATCGCTAATTTGCAGCTCGCCAATGCGGTGCGCAATGGCGACTTGTGTTCCTTCCCAGCGCCGTTCAATTTCTTCACCAATTTGCGCCAGTTTTTTCTCAGCCATCGGTACATAGGCTTCGTATGATAAATGCAGTGTCCGCACGCCTTTTGTCCATTCACGAACATGTCCCGTAAACAAAGTGACCGCTCCCGCTTCCGGCCGTAATACAAAATCTGCGTAAATTTGAGGATTAATTGCTTCTGTTACGATTTCAAACGCCTTCATTCCTGTCACCATCCATCCAGTTAGTAAACCACTCACGTAATTGCTTACTGTCATTCTGCAGAATCACAGGGATATTGTCCAGTTCGATCACTTCTTGTGTGATTACTAAAGAGATGTGTTGCAAGCTTTGAAGTTGTAACCACTCGTCTGCTGACCGCAGCAAAACAATTTTTTCAAACCTTGCTTCTTTAAAGCCCTCGATGAAAATATAGTCTGGATGTCCCAAAGAAGTAAGGACAATCAACTCGTCGAGCGTCGCTTGTTCTTTTCGTTGATGTAGCTGAATGACTCCTCCGCCGTAAACAACCGAGCTGTTTGCCCCTTCAGTAAAAAAGCGCATACTGTCTGTCTCAGTTGGTGGCATGTCAAGTGCACCCTCGTGACCATGACGTTTAATTGTTGAAACTGATTTGCCTTTATCGTTTGCTTGTTTCAATAAATCCAAAACCAAGGTCGTTTTGCCGCTATTTTTAAAACCGACCATTTGTAACACTTTCACAGTTTCCACTTGTCTGACCCTTCCTCCATACCGAGAAGCAGTACATCTACTAAATCACCTGACTGGTAGCCACGCGTGCCACCTGGCAAAACAATCAATGCATTGCCTCGCGCGATGGATGATACGGCATTGGATTTATTGAATCCAGCTGGCGACACAATTTTGCCGTCATATAGAGCACGAACAAAACGAGTAAACGGATTGGCTTTAGTGAAATTTTCACCTAGTCGCGCTGTCGTATGCGGCAAGTATGGTTTACTGGCACTCATCATTTTTAAAAGTGCAGGTCGAACAAATAATTCAAATCCTGTAAAGCATGCAGATGGATTACCTGATAAACCAAACAAGTACCGACCGTTCGCTACAGCTACCGTTGTTACACTGCCTGGTCTCATCGCTACTTTATTGAACAATACCTCGGCTCCTAGTCGTTCATAAATTGCCGGTAAAAAATCGAAGTCACCGACAGAAACGCCACCTGTTGTAATCAGGCAATCCGTTTCTGTTGCCGCTTTTTTGACCACTTCGTAACTCTCATCTAGTTGATCAATTGATATTCCGTACATTTTACAGCGTATACCCATTCGCTTTAGTTGTGCCACAATCATTGGCCCATTACTGTTTCGTATTTTGCCAGGCTCTAGTTCCTCATTGACTGCCAACAACTCAGTTCCAGTTGATAGAATGCCAACAAACGGTTGTTTGGCTACTAAAACTTGCGAGTAGCCGAAAGTCGCCAAAAGTGCAATGGTTCCTGGATTAATATAACTCCCACTGTTAATGACAACTTCGTTTTTCCGAAGATCTTCTCCTTGCAAAGATACATTTTCCAATGCTTTAAACGGCTTGCGAATCGTCATACTTTCTTCTGTTTCGACTGATTGTTCAAACATGACGACCGCATCAGTCCCTTCTGGAAGCTGTGCGCCTGTCATAATGCGAATCGCCGTAAAAGCTGCTAATTTTTTTGTTGATACTTCTCCCGCGCCAATATGATCAATTACCTTAAATGCGATGCGATTGTCACCTGTTGCTCCCACAGAGTCCACGGAACGAATAGCAAAACCGTCATAAGGAGACCGGTCGAAAGATGGCACATCGCTAGAAGCAATAATTGGTTCTGCCAAAATGCGGCCGAAGCTTTCTTCGAGTTCTATTTTTTCAGTTCCTAGTGACAAAGCGCATTCTAATACCCGCTCAACCGCATTTATTACAGGAAGAGGCGTTCGTTTTTCAACCATCATTGTTCAGCTCCTCAATCTTTTAGGATAAGCAAAAGTTCGTTTTTTATTTCACTATGTATATCTTGCTCTATTCGCCAAGTCTTTTGTCGTTTCAAGTGTGGTCTATGTCGTATTAAACTTATACAAAGTAGGGATTGCTGTCAAATCGGACTTTTGATACAAAAGGAAAAACCTTGAAAATAATTACTTTCAAGGTTTTCCAAAAATGCTCATCACCTATTACTAATTAGCGGAAACAAAGTTAGACAATTCCTATTAATCACTAACCACTTCAGTATTTCCGGATACCGCCATTTCTTTGTTTTTAGTCTGAAGTCTCCGAATATCGAGACGAATAACTAATGAAATAACCAGCGCTACAATAAATAGACCGGCAAAGAATAACAGACTGCTTTCATAACTGCCCGTTTTATCTTTCATGAACGCTGCAAACAACGGACCGGCAAGTCCAGCTGCTGCCCATGCTGTTAAAATATAACCGTGAATTGCTCCTAGCTGTTTGGTACCAAAGATATCAGCAATATAAGCTGGTATCGAAGCAAATCCTCCGCCGTAACACGTGTAGATAATCGCTAACATGATTTGGAAAAATATTGCATTTGTCGTAAAGGGTAAGAAAGCAAACAATGCAATTTGAATGACGAAAAATGCAGTATAAGTATTCGGACGTCCAATATAATCGGAAATTGTAGCCCATCCAAGACGACCAAGACCGTTGAAGATTCCAAGTACACCTACTAAAGCTGCAGCTTGAACTGTTGTCATACCAATACTGTCAATCGCCATCGGTTTTGCAGCCGATAAAATCGCAATTCCACAGGTGACGTTTATAAACAACATAAACCATAAATAGTAAAACCGTTTTGTTTTGATAGCTTCGTTCGCAGTCAGCTGAGACAAATCTGTCTTCCGTTCGATTTTACCACTGTTAACTTTTTCTTCAAAGCCAGCTGGTGACCATCCTTCTTGCGGCTTTTCAAGGTATAGAGAAGATAGCACCATAATAATTAGATACGCAGCACCTAATGTATAAAAAGTTTGCTCGACTCCGACAGTTGTGATCAACTTTTCCATAATCGGACTGCTGATTGCTGCTGCAAAACCAAAGCCCATAATCGCTAAGCCCGTTGCAAGACCACGACGGTCAGGAAACCATTTTACCAATGTCGAAACGGGTGCAATATAGCCGATTCCAAGACCAATTCCACCGAGTGCTCCATAAAACACATAAAGCATTGGTAAAGAGGAAGCGCTTACAGCGAAACCTGAACCAATAATACCGGTGCCAAAGAAAAGTGCAGCGACAAGTCCAGCTTTTCTCGGTCCGTATTTCTCAACAAAACTACCAAAAAAGGCGGCGGATAATCCTAAGAATAAAATCGCAATGCTAAACGTCAATTGCACTTGACTGGTCGTCCATCCAAACTGGTCAATCAGCGGGTTTGTAAAATTGCTCCACGCATAAACAGAGCCAATCGAAATATGTATCCCTACTGCGGATAATGCAATCAACCATCTGTTTTTCGGCTTCTTTTTCATTTTTTTGACCTCCTGATAAAATTGATATTCCCTATATAAAATGATTTCCCAAAAGCCAAACCATCAATTTTTCCTGTGCCAAGCTTGGAGATTCAAACAATAGACCGATCGTTGAATAATCTTATTATTTCTTGTTGTCAATTTGCAAATAATGAGACGATTAGAATCATAGCACCGTTCTTTTTATTTGTCACCCCATTTTTTTACAGGTATTGCCGTTGCTTTGTCGCTGACAATTCGCTCGGGATGTGTGTACAAGTTAAACGAGCTACCGCGAATAAACCCTACTGCTGTTATGCCTAAGTCGTCTGCGAGTGTCAAGGCTAGTTCTGTCGGAGCAGATTTCGACAGTACGATTTCACAGCCAATTTTTGCTACCTTTAGTAAAATTTCAGAAGAAATACGACCGCTAAAAACGATTACTTTATCACGCACGTCTATGTGATTCATCAAACAATAGCCATATATTTTGTCGAGCGCATTGTGTCTGCCAATGTCCATTCGCGAAACAATTATGCCATTCGCATCACAAAGAGCTGCATTATGAACTCCGCCTGTTTGTTTGAACATTTCAGCTGTGTCGCCCATGTCCGTCATCAGCTGAAAACAATTTTCTGGTGTCAAAGTTACACGCACTTCTGTCATTTTCTTTGCAATCATGGCGTCGTGAGCAAACACGAAGCCTTGACGGCTCATGCCACAGCAAGAACTAATAAACCGCTTGTTCTGCAACTGCTCGAAAAATGGATAAACTTTTTCAGCTGTAATATTAACGGTTCCCGTTTTTTCATCCACTCGAATGTCTTGAATGGCTTGGTAATTTGGAATAATTCGTTCAGAAACTAAAAATCCGATAGCCATTTCTTCCATATGTGCAGGTGAACAAACAATTGTGATAAATTCCTTGCCATTGATTTTGATGGTTGAAGGTTGTTCAACCACGACACAATCTTCTTTTTCGGTAAATGACCCTTTTTCATAGCGCATAATTTTCCGTGTTTTATCTTGTTTCATCTGGCTTGCCTCCCGCGATACCTTTTTGGTCAATCGGTCGGTCAAAAAGAAAAACAGATACGGCAATATCGTCTTCAATTTTAATATCTGAAAACAGATGGACGAATTTTGCGCCGACCAACTCTTCCATCCCTTCTGGTGCAGCAGAATCGTAAACACTTTGGATCATACGAGTACGCGCAGCATGAACCATTTCTTTTCCTTCCGCTGTTCTCGCTATGAATTGTTCTGACGGACTCAAGTTGCCATATAAAGTAGCAATCGCCATATCGTTGACGAAAATCGTTTGGATACGCTCAGGTCCTTTACCGAACAAATTTTTTCGTAGTTTTCGAATAATGTCATTAAACTCGTGAATTTGTCTGGTCATACCTATCTTCTCCTCAATTTACTAATTATTTGCTGACTATTTGATATTTTAGTTGTGTAACATATTTTTACTGTTTATAATAATAGCATATGTTGGCGTCACCGTAAGTTATTGCGGTAACGCTTTCACTCTACCTATACGCTTGGATTGGTCATTTAACAAGTCCTGTTAAGACACTATTCCACTATGAAACAGAGGCACTTGTCAAGTGTATTCTTCATAGTGGATTTTTTTATTCAAAAAAGGAGGTTTTGGCATGTCCATCAAGATTAACGGTTCACCTACCGAGTTCGAACAAGGAAAAACCATTCTACAGGTGCTCAATGAACAGAAAATTCTTCACCCTCAGATTTGCTATATGCCCGAAGTTGATCCAATACAAACATGCGACACGTGCATCGTCGAAGTCGATGGACAACTCGTCCGCTCTTGTGCAACTCCTGCTACTGCTGGTATGGAAGTCTTACTCGCTTCACCGCGTGCTAAAGAAGCGCAAACTGAAGCAATGGATCGAATTTTAGAAAACCATTTGCTTTACTGTACTGTTTGCGATAATAACAACGGTAACTGCAAAGTCCACAATACAGTTGACTTAATGGAAATCGAACATCAAAAATATCCGTTTGAACCAAAATGCTCGGTTGACGAAGTTGACTTAACGAATCCATTTTATCGCTACGACCCGAACCAGTGCATTGCTTGCGGACAGTGCGTAGAAGTGTGTCAGAATTTACAAGTAAACGAAACCTTGACGATGGACTGGTCACGCGATCGCCCTATCGTTTTATGGGACGGCGGTGCAAAGATCAACGACTCTTCTTGCGTGAGTTGTGGTCAATGTGTAACAGCTTGTCCGTGTAATGCGCTAATGGAAACCTCCATGCTCGGTGAAGCAGGTTTTATGACCGCAATTCCTGAAAAAATTCTAAACCCAATGATTGATTTAGTAAAAGATGTCGAGCCAGGTTATAGCGGTATTTTAGCTATTTCAGATGCTGAAGCGAAGATGCGTGAAACACGCACGAAAAAAACCAAAACAGTTTGTACGTTCTGTGGCGTTGGTTGCTCATTTGAAGTTTGGACAAAAGATCGTGAAATCCTAAAAATCCAACCGGTTTCGGAAGCACCTGCAAACCAAATCTCCACTTGTGTTAAAGGCAAGTTTGGTTGGGATTTTGTCAACAGCGAAGAACGCATCACAACTCCTTTAATCCGTAAAAATGGTGAGTTTGTCGAAGCTAGCTGGGAAGAAGCGCTTGACCTAGTAGCATCAAAATTCAAAACAATCAAAGAAGCGAATGGCAAAGATTCTATCGGGGTTATTTCTTCTTCGAAAATTACCAATGAAGATAATTATGTCATTCAGAAACTGAGTCGCCAAGTCTTTGAAACTAATAACGTCGACAACTGCTCGCGTTATTGCCAGTCCCCTGCGACAGACGGTTTGTTCCGCACAGTCGGGATGGGCGGAGACGCCGGTACGATTAAAGACATTGGTAACGCTGGACTCGTCATCATTGTTGGTGCTAACCCAGCAGAAGGTCACCCAGTCTTAGCCACACGTGTAAAACGTGCGCATAAATTGCACGAACAAAAATTGATTGTCGCGGATATGCGCAAAAACGAAATGGCCGAACGCTCCGATCTTTTTATTACACCTAAACAAGGCACAGACCAAGTATGGTTAATGGCTGTAACGAAATACATGATTGATCAAGGCTGGCACGATCAGCAATTTGTAGATGAAAACGTCAATTATTTCAAGGAATTTAAAGAAGTATTGGCTCAATATACATTAGAATATGCTGAAAAACGGAGTGGTGTTTCAAAAGAAACAATTATCCAAACAGCAGAAATGATTCGTGATGCTGACGGTACGTGTATTCTTTGGGGTATGGGCGTTACGCAAAACACAGGAGGCTCTGACACATCCGCTGCAATTTCTAACCTTTTGCTGGCAACAGGTAACTATCGCCGCCCTGGTGCTGGCGCTTATCCGCTTCGTGGTCATAACAACGTTCAAGGTGCTTGCGATATGGGCTCATTACCAGGTTGGTTACCAGGCTATCAGCACGTTACTGACGACAATGCGCGTCAAAAATTCGAACGAGCTTACGGTGTGAAAATTGATGATAAGCCAGGAATGGATAACATCCAAATGCTACAAGCTGTTGACGAAGGCATCATGAAGGCAATGTATGTAGTCGGTGAAGATATGGCTTTAGTTGACTCTAATGCCAATCATGTTGATGAAGTTTTAGCCAAACTCGACTTTTTCGTTGTGCAAGACATTTTCTTCTCTAGAACTGCACAATATGCAGATGTTATTTTGCCTGCGGCGCCGTCACTTGAAAAAGACGGTACATTTACAAATACGGAGCGTCGTGTTCAGCGTTTATACAAAGCTCTTCCAGAACTAGGCCAATCAAAAGCCGATTGGTGGATTGTCCAAGAAATCGCAAACCGTCTAGGTGCAGGTTGGAACTATAGCCATCCGAGTGAAATTTTTGCTGAAATGGCGAGCTTGTCTCCCCTGTTCGCAAAAGCAGATTACACAAATATGGAAGGCTGGGACAGTTTCTTATGGGGTAGCTTAGAAGGCGAAAGCACACCACTTCTATATGTCGATGGCTTTAACTTCCCTGATAAAAAAGCACGTTTTGCTTTATCTGATTGGGTTGAGCCGGTAGTATTCCCACAAGAATACGATTTACACATTAATAATGGTCGATTGTTGGAACATTTCCACGAAGGCAATATGACGGACAAATCTCGCGGCATTCTTTCTAAATTACCAGAAACATTTGTTGAAGTGTCTCCCCAATTGGCAAAAGAACGAGGACTTGAAGACGGCTCTACCGTTCGCTTAGTGTCTCCGTATGGTGCATTGAAATTACCAGTTATCGTAACGGGACGTGTAAAAGGAAACGAACTGTTCTTACCGATGAACTCGACGAAAAAAGAAACAGCGATCAATTTCTTGACAGGTCCTGCTGTTGATCAACGGACGAACACACCTGCTTATAAACAGACAAAAGTACGTATGGAAGTCTTGAAAGATCACGTTAAAAGTCCGTTACCAAAATCAAATCCGCGTGACAAAAAACGCACACCGCAATCCGGCATTGAAGTCGAGCGCAAATGGGCACGTGAAGGCTATGTGCATTTAACAGATCAACGATAGAAAGGTGATGGCCTATGGCAAGTCCAATAACACAGATTAAAAAAAGACAATGGACTCCTGAAGAAATTCGACAGCAGAAGCTTTACGAATTGGAATCATTGATTGCTGAACAAAATCAGGCACTCAATAAACTATTAGCAATCACTGGCGATTTAGATGATGCTGGCGTGTTAGATGCCGTCGTAGCGATGGTCAAGGCAAAAGAAGGCATTTCTGAGGTAGTAATGGGACAAGCCACGCGTGTACCCGTAACCAACCTCATCAATAACATGATGGGTGCAGCTGCTGCATTAACAGCGATTGAACCCGCATCTACGGAAAAGCTGGCTTCAAGTGTCGTTAATGGATTGAAAGAAGCCGAGTCGCAAAACCATAACGGCAAGAAACTGGGTGTGCTTCAAATGGTTAAGGCATTCAGAGATCCTGACATTAATCGCGCCATTAAGTTTGGACTCAATTTCCTGAAAGGGATGGGAAAAGGATTAGATCGCTAGTTTAACTAACATTCCGAATTTCCATATGCAGTTGCGGCTTTCTTTATAGCCGCAACTGTTTTTTATTGTGTAAAGTTTTTCGCAATGAGCTTGTCGAATCGCTTAATGTGAGAATCACGATTTTAACTAGATTTCCTCACTACCGAAAAATCAGTTTTTCTTTTATTATTTCAGAAGTTCTGGAACACTCTATTATATAGAAGAAACTGCAAAAAATAGCCTGCACATTCTTCTTGAAATGATTAATTCCAACTTAGAATGATGTTTTTTCACTTTTGCAAACAAAGCTCATTATCCCACAAACAAACTATGCTTTTGCGCAAACAACTACTGTAGTTCTGCAAACAAACGTTGGAGTTCTGCAAACAAACTCCCCTATCCTGCAAACAAACTCAATTTCCCAGAGTGGAAGGCTAAAAAAACAACTCCTCAGCTGATCTATAGTAAGAGTTACCGCCTATCAATCTTCAACACGCTAGATACTTCATTTTTGGCCGTTTTATTTATACAGCCTATAAGACAACAGCCTAGTGTTCATCGCTTATTAACTGCTTTTGTCCTAAAATAATCTCTTTTATCGAATTTTAAAGACATCTGAAATTATCTGTTATATATTAATTAACAAGAAAACAAACTGTATTAATACAGTTTGTTAATTAATTCTTCAAATCAGAAAGGGATGGATGACATGGTCGCAAACAAACTTCAACAAATCGAGGAACTAAAAACTAGCTGGACAGAGGATAGCCGCTGGAATGGAATTGAACGCCCGTATTCGCCAGAGGAAGTTGTAAAACTTCGTGGATCTGTACAAATCGAGCACACATTAGCAAGAAAAGGTGCTGAGCGTTTATTCCGTTCGATTCATGAAGAGGATTTCGTCAACGCCTTAGGTGCTTTAACTGGTAATCAAGCAGTTCAGCAAGTAAAAGCAGGATTAAAAGCAATCTATTTGAGTGGCTGGCAAGTAGCAGCTGATGCTAACTCTGCAGGTCAGATGTATCCCGATCAAAGTTT
Organism: Planococcus sp. S3-L1; assembly: GCF_030063085.1. NCBI lineage: Bacteria > Bacillati > Bacillota > Bacilli > Caryophanales > Caryophanaceae > Planococcus > Planococcus sp. S3-L1. The sequence goes on from NZ_JASISN010000029.1 coordinate 17,982, forward strand.
ATACCCGGTCAACTCTGTTCCTGATGTTGTGAAGAAAATTAACCAAGCGCTTCAACGTGCCGATCAAATTGATGGCGTTGAAGGCGTTGAAGGATTTGACTGGTTTGCACCAATTGTAGCCGATGCGGAAGCTGGATTTGGTGGTCCACTAAACGTTTACGAACTGATGAAGGCGATGATTGAAGCTGGTGCATCTGGTGTTCATTTTGAAGATCAGTTGGCTTCTGAAAAGAAATGCGGTCATTTAGGCGGCAAAGTATTACTGCCAACTCAAAACGCGGTTCGAAATTTAGTTTCCGCTCGGTTAGCAGCAGACGTACTTGGAGTGCCTACATTAATTATCGCGCGCACAGATGCGGATGCGGCTGATTTGATCACTAGCGATATCGATCCACGTGACCATAAATTCATTACTGGCGAACGTACACCTGAAGGCTTCTACCGCACAAACCCAGGCATCGATCAAGCCATTGCTCGCGGCTTAGCTTACGCGCCTTTTGCAGATCTTGTCTGGTGTGAAACGTCTCATCCAAACTTAGAAGAAGCACAACAGTTTGCCGATGCCATTCATGCGGAATTCCCAGGTAAATTGCTTGCTTACAATTGCTCGCCATCGTTTAACTGGAAAGCAAAACTCGATGAAGAAACGATTGCAAAGTTCCAAGTTGAACTCGGTAAAATGGGCTATAAATTCCAATTCGTTACACTAGCTGGTTTCCATTCATTAAACCATAGCATGTTCGAACTGGCTCACGACTATAAAGATCATGGCATGGCTGCCTACTCAAAACTGCAACAAGCGGAATTCGCCAACGAATCAAAAGGCTATACAGCAACTCGCCACCAGCGTGAAGTTGGCACTGGCTACTTTGATGAAATTTCCCAAATTGTTTCCGGTGGCACAAGCTCAACTACTGCAATGAAAGGTTCGACTGAAACAGCTCAATTCACAACAGCTAACTAACAAATTGTCATCCACTGATTAACATCTCAACTGCCACGGCATTCAAAAAACAAACTATTGGAGGAGATCATTATGAAAACAACAAAAACGTATGAGACACGCACGAAGAAAGAATGCCGCGAGTGCGGATGCGAAATCAAAGAACGTCAGCAATCCATCATCTACGAATGTGAGCGCTGCATGTGTAATAAAGACGACTAATAAAAAGTCCCACTCGAAGTCGAGTGGGACTTTTTTGTTCTAACATAAGCAAACTCAATGCCAACTAAATTAGTTTAGTTGGCATTAACTCGTTACCTTTTAAAAACTTTTAAAATCAAAAAATTAGCGATTTTTATTAGTCGAGCGTATTATTCTGGCGCTAGTTTTTGGAATTTCGCAGTAGGCTTCGTCTCTATTACTTGTTCAATCGAAAAAATTTCTATACAGGTGTTAAGGATTTCACTTAATGGCCTGCGGTAAAATGGAACATGATCAGTTTCTCCTGCTTTATTCCATTGGTCTGCAAAAGCCGTATGCCAATTCTTTAAATAATGTAAAGTCTAAGCTATTGACTGTTGCCACCACTTGCTTTTTCATCTTTTTCAGCCTTTTGAATTTGTGAATTGTTGTTTTTCAATCTTGTACAATACATGGGTCTTTAATGGACTATCGCAAGCTAATTTCGGATGCTGGAATTCTTCAATTTTTGACATTCCAATCTTTTTCATGACGGTTTCAGATGGCACATTGATCGTTGCTGTAAACGAATAAACTGCAGTCATATGTAACACGTCGAATGCGTACGCAAGACAAGCGAGTGCCCCCTCAGTCGCAAAGCCCTGTTTCCAAAAACGTTTGTCTAGGCGCCAGCCAATCTCTGCACGTCCCTTCCCTTCAATTGCCATCGTAATTTCCAATAAGCCGACATAGCCAATAAATACTCTGTCTTTTTTCCTTTCTACTGCCCACATCGTATAGCCTTCATCATCCATATGTCTGTTAAAACGATCGATCAATTGATCGGCTTGTAGTTTTGTTAAGGTTTCTGGAAAATAATGCATGACTTCTAAATCTGCAGTCATACTGGCGAAAAAATCTCGGTCGTTATCTTTCCAAGGCCTAAAGCCCAGTCTCTCTGATTCAAATAGATAGTTCGTCTCCACCAGCAGTCTCCTTTACTCTTTTATTTCCTATTAGTTTAGCAAAATAGGTCATTTCCGCATACCTGTCCACTTTTTCGTCACTTTACAATACTTTATTCGTTCAAAAATACGAATATCATTAGCATTTGAAAAATAAAGATTGCAAAATGCATTATTTTTTTGCATTATTATAGATAGGGATAATTATTAATGCAAAATAATTTTGCGGTAAGGGTTTATTCTATTAAGTTGAAGAGTTTCTTTATAGACCTTCAACGATTTGTTCCGTTACAAAATACAGAGAAGATTGGGGCAATAAAAAATGATCGTTAAAAACTTCTTCATGCATCTTTCAGAAAACCAACTTTTAAATAAAGCAGCTCAAAACTACGGCTTTAAGCTCGGCGCTCATAGCGTTGTAGCTGGAACCAATATTGAGGAAGCTATTGGGAGCATTAAAGAACTGAACGCACAAGGCATCAGCTGTACGATTGATAACCTTGGAGAATTTGTTCACGATAAAGCAGAAGCTTTAGCCGCAAAAAATCAAATTCTTGGTGTTGTAGATGCTATTCATAAACATCAAGTAGATGCTCATATCTCGTTAAAACCTTCACAGCTTGGGCTGGATATAGACTATGATTTCTGCTTAGAAAACATTAAAGAAATTGTCGATAAGGCTTCTGAACACAATATCTTTATCAATTTTGATATGGAAAACTATGCACGTCTTCAACCTTCTTTTGATTTATTAGAAGAACTGTCGAAAAACTACGACAATATCGGCACTGTCATTCAATCTTATTTCTTTAGAGCAGAAGATGATATTAAAGATTATAGCAACTACCGTTTACGCATCGTCAAAGGTGCTTATAAAGAACCTGAAGAAGTCGCATTCCAAAGCAAAGAAGAAATTGACGCAAACTTCATCGAATTGATTGAGTATCATTTGTTAAATGGTAAATTTACTTCGATTGCGACACATGATCATGAAGTGATCAATCATGTAAAACAATTTGTTATTGATCACAATATTTCAAGAGAGAAATTCGAATTCCAGATGTTGTATGGCTTCCGCAAAGACATGCAGATAGAGCTTGCTGCACAAGGCTATAATTTCTGTACGTATATCCCATTCGGTACTGATTGGTACGGCTATTTCATGCGCAGACTAGCAGAACGTCCACAAAACTTGAACTTGGTCGTTAAGCAAGTATTCACTAAAAAGACCAACACTGCAATTGGTGTTTTAGCAGGCGCATTCATACTAGGTCGTTTAACGAGTAAAAAATCATAAGCAAATGATAAAACCAGCAGGTCCTTGAAAGGACCTGCTGGTTTTTAGTAATGGTATTCAACCCGGTTAACTTTCGCATCGTTAAAATGCAAGCAAACTAACCAATGCACTTTAAATTTCAATAATTTTAATCGCTGTCTTAATTTCTTCTTGTGCTGAGCTACTGACCCATTCTTCTGGGTAGTGCCCAAGCGGATTGCAAATGCAGTCGATCCCTCTGTATTCCTCATGATAACGAATATGAATATGCCCAAAAATCATTTTTTTGACACCGTATTTTTCCGCCAGTTCGCCAAAGCGAGAACTCCCCATCATGGCATTGAAAAAATCCCAGTACGGCTCGTTTTTAACTCGAATAAAATGAGCAAACGGCACAAAATGCGTAACTAGAATAATGTTTTTACCTTGATGTTCTTTTAACCAATGCTCTAATTTTTTTACATAATGTTCCGTGACCGCTACATCGTTTTCTGGCCAGTGCGCATACAACATATCTGGCCATGTGAAATGATTTAAACGACCTTCCGCAAACTCCTCATGACTGTACCCCTCGACGCCTAGCGTATAATCGTACCAGCCTCCATCTCCAATGACGACCCAGTCACGGGTCAACTGGACTGGACCATTGCCTAGATTGCCTTTAAATTCTAGTAATTTATCGTACGCAACGGTTGAATCTTCATGATACACATCGTGATTTCCATGAACAAATAAAAGCTGAATGTCCGGTAATTGCTGCTTTAGCTGGTTAAGCAAGTTCAAACTTTTTTCAGGATTTGCTGCCATATCTCCGCTGAGAATAAACACATCTGGTGCATGATGGATCAAACTGTCGCGCAACAGGCCAAATATATCAGTTTCTGATTTTTTTCGATTTAACCCTTCGTGTATATCCGATAAGACAGCGATTTTCACCGCTCATCCCCCCTATGCATGTAGCTGCTAAAGTTTTCCTACCTGAATTCATTATAACTGATATTTCAGTTTTTTATAATGATTTGCTGAATATCCTTACAAAAAAAGAACAATCGCGCAATGATGCACAACTGTTCTAGAAACCTATTTGTTAATTGGAGACAATTGTTCCGGTCTGCTTTGGTGCATTTTTCAAGGAAATACCAACCACATCGCCAGTCTCAAAACGTGTCGCAACTACTGATTCGTGGATGGTCCAGGTTGCTTCTCCAACTTCTACTGTGTAATGGATTTCATATCCTTGATACTGAACAAAAGACACAACTCCCTGCATCCCCTTACTGTCAGCTGTCATCAACTGAAACTGTTCTGGACGTACAGGGTAAATTCCACTGGTCTTAAAGCTGTCCGCAACGCCTAGGTCGTGCCAGACATTGTCCGAATCAATCGTTGGTACAAATTGATCACCGCGCCATTGCCCTTTTACAAGATTGCATTTACCTACAAAGGTCGCGACAAATTCAGTCTCTGGACGTGTATAAAGAACTTCCGGTGGCGCAATCTGTTCTATGCGCCCTTGGTTCATCACGACGATTTTATCAGCGATAGCAAGTGCCTCTCCTTGGTCATGCGTAACAAAGACAATAGAAGCTTTCGTTTCTCTGTGAAGTTTTTGAATTTCTTTGCGCATCTCCATGCGCAACTCAACATCTAATGCGCTCAATGGTTCATCCATCAACAGTAAGTTCGGTAACGGTGCAATGGCACGTGCGAGCGCCACACGCTGTTTCTGACCGCCTGATAGTTCTGACGGGTAACGTTCAGCTAAAGCGTCTAAACCGACCAACTTTAGCACTTTATCGATTCGTGCCTGCAACTCTTTACGGCCTTCCTTGACCTTATTGGGGTGATAGCTAAGTGGGAATTTAACATGCTCAGCAACCGTCATATGTGGCCATAGCGCGAAGGACTGAAATACCATACCAATATTGCGTTTTTCAGGTGGCAAGACGTGTTTTGTCGATGCCAGAACCGTATCGTCCATCGAAATGGTGCCATCCGTTGGCCCCATAAAACCTGCCAATAGTTTTAACAAAGTTGTTTTTCCGCATCCAGATGGGCCAAGCACGGCAATAAATTCTCCGTCGCCAATTTCTAAGTCAATCGCATGCAAAGCTGTAAATGAACCGTATTTTTTTGATACATGATTTACTTTTATCATTTATTTTTCAGCACCTTTCTGTCCCACAGCTTACCAAGCAGCATAAACAATGCGCCTCCAAGTAGGATACCCAGTACGAGCACCGTTGAAAACGCCGTCGAGTAGGTAGAGTAACCAGCTTGCTCGTAGCCGAAAATCACAACCCCGACCGTTTCAGAGCCAGACGACCACAACAAACTTGAAACGGTTAATTCTGTGAGTGCCATCAAAAACACCAGTAGCGCTCCACTAAGAATTCCTGGAAATAATAATGGCAATAAAATCCGGCGCCACTTTACCCATCCAGCAGCTCCAGAGGTTCGTGCCGCTTCTTCCATCGAAGGATCAATTTGTAAAAAAGCCGTATAGCTTCCTCGAACTTGTAATACGAGAAAACGTGTGACATAAGCGATAAATAGAATCCAAACTGTGCCGTATATACTTGGATTCCATCCAGGCACTGGCTCTAGCCACATGAAAATCATGCATAGCGCAAAAACAGTACCCGGTAGTGCATATGGAATCGTCATAAACAGCTCCGCTGTTTTTGTACTCCAATCTGGATACTTAAAGCGCAGATAAGCCATAGCCGTTCCAAGCACTAAACAAACAATCATCGTAAACAAGGCCAGTTGCAAGCTATTCGACAAAGCTGACATGGGTTTCACATCTGTCATAAAAACGTATTCGTAATTTCGCAGCGATAAGTTTTCCAATTTGAACGGTACTCCATAAGCCGAAATAAGCGATAATGCACCCATGGTAATCAGGGGCATTAAGCTCGTTACGAGAAGGAAAATCCACAATAAAGCTTCTACTAGCTTTTGTTTACCCGCTGTTAAATAGATACGCGGCGTCGAGTCACTTCTGTTTGTTTCGTTGACACGGCTACGGCGCAACAAGAACCATTGTAAAACTGTTCCGAGCAGTGCAATAAACCCCAGAATGACCGATAAAACGGCTGCGCGCGAAAAAGCAGAAGGACCGAATCCTACAACCTGCTCATAAATATACGTACTCAAGACACGAATATTTGCAGGTGTTCCGAGAAATGCTGGAATTCCGAAATTGTCCAAATTTGATAAGAACGCGATTAGGCCACCACTAGCTATACCTGGCAGTGCGAGTGGCAACACGACTTTCCAAAATGTCCGCTGTTTCGATAATCCACTTGTCGCCGCTGCTTCTTCTAATTCACGTGGGATTTTTCGAAAGACATTGACTGTGAACAAATACACGAGCGGGTAATGCGATATTCCAAGCAATAAAATAATACCACTCATACTGTATAAGTTTGGTGCCGCGAGTTCTCCCGGCAACCACGATAACATCGCTGTTACTGGACCGGATGCGCTAAAAAACTGTGTCCATGCGAGTGTTGTTATATAGGAAGGAATAACGAACGGCAAGAAGATAAATAGCTGCATCGCTCTTTTTCCGCTCAACTGCACATAAGCAACAAGCCAAGAAAACAAAATACCGAGCACCAAAGCCAAAATTGTTGAACCTCCAACGACAATTAACGTATTTTTCACCGTTTTCCAAGTGGCGGGCTCTCTAAGAACTTCGGTGTAATATTGCATCGTTACCGAACCATCATTGACAAAGCTTAGCCAAATAAGTCGCAGCACTGGTAATAAGAAGAAGATGAAAATAATGATCAAACCGATTATTTTATACAAGTTATTACGTTGAAAAAAGAGAGAAAAAGAGGAGTCCCTCTTTTTTCTCTCCCCATCTATTGGCTGTTTTGCTGTCATATTCGTAACTCCTCACACCAAAATTCAGGTTGGTTTTTATTGTCCGAAAATCTTTCCGAATTTCGTTTTGTCATCACTCCGTGTTTTCAGTAGTTCCACCGCTTCAGCGTCCAAAATAGTCATTTCATCTAATGTTTTTAAACCTTCAGGTGCATCTATGCCTTCACGAATTGGTGTGTAGCCTTGCTGTGAAGCTAATTTCTGACCTTCTTCTGAAAGAATAAAATCAACAAATGCTTTCGAGGCTTCTTCATTTTCAGTATTGGCTAGTATACCAACCGGTTCGGTAATAACCGGAACGCCTTCTTCTGGATAAACTAATTCTACTGGAGATCCGTCATTTTTAGCGCGTGCGGCTAAAAAGTCAACAATTATGCCATACTTCTTCTCACCAGTCGCGACACTTTCTAGCACTGCGCCATTGCCTTGTGTGATGGTAATATCATTATCTTGAAGTGCTTCATAAAACTCCCAGCCAAGACTATCTTGACGCGTCATGACACCTAAATTATAAGCAGCTGCTCCAGAATAAAGTGGGCTTGGCATAACAGCTTGTCCGCTCGTCGGCTCGTCAGTCAAGTCAGTCCAGCTCGTAGGAAGCTCTGTCACATCATTGGTATTTACAATCAAACCTGTAGCCATGATTTTAGTTCCTGCATACGTACCATCCGGATCAACAAGTGATTGATCGAGGGATTCTGTTTCTGGTGATTTATAGTTCAGTAATAGATCGTCTGCTTTAAAGCTCTCAAAAGTTACCGAATCTGCGACTAACAGTACGTCTGCTTGAATATTACCACCTTGGTTTTCTGCTTGGATTTTTGACACAACTTCCTCTGTTCCGGAACGAAAAATACTAACATTGACATCAGGATTTTGCGCTTTAAAAGCATCAACTAAACCTTGCGCATCCGCATCCGGCTGGGATGTATAAAAATCCAAAGTACCCGAGACGCCTTCGCCTGCTATTCCTGCTTTTGAATCTGTTCCACTTTCATCGCTGCCACAAGCTGCAAGAACGGTTACTAAACACACTGTCGCCGAACCGTAAAAAAATTTCTTCATTCTATTTCCCCCTCAGTTTTTTTATTCGACTTACCTATTTTTATGTACTACCTGTTTAGTAGTATAGAACATTTTCTTAGAGTAATTGTTAAACTAGTGTTAAGAATCGCTTTGTATAAGTCGAAGGAACGCAAAAGACAGTCTATAGGTGGAGCTAGATTCTGCTAGTTATTACCTTATATAGTAACTATAAATTGCACAGTGTATGAGGTCAAATATAATTAGACGCACTATTCCTACTAAAGAAATAAGTATGCAGATTTACTGAAGGAAAAGTACACAGTACTATTTTAGCTAAGCCCCGAGTAACTCAACCGTTCTGAACACTATCCTAGAAACAATTCTAATTATCTAGTTTATTGCTCATTTCTGAAATCATACTTTTCTTTTGGAACACGCAACAAGTGTCCGTTAATATCTACCGTATCTTCATCAACCCATTGTATCGTTGCAGAATCCTCTCTGTAATTCCAGTAGATATTTTCATTTTTTTTATTCTCTTCGTTGAAAACCAACTCTCCTCTAACAGCATAGGCCACAGTTGCTCCACCGTTTGTCACATAGGCACGTATAGTATACGCGCCATTTGGTGATACAGATTCCGTCAAAAATTCACCTTCAGGCAAACGCTGCATATCAAAAAAAGCCCAGTAAACTACATATCCAAAGAGCGCTACAATGACTACTGAACTTGCTACTCCAATAACTAAACCTTTTTTCATATTCAACACCTCTTGATTAATAACGTTCAAAAATAGAATAAGTTCAATTTTCCAAAAAAATGCTAAAAAATAGCACCTTAACCCACAATTTTTAGCTACTAAAAGCTTTGTGAATTAAAGTGCTATTGATGTTTTAAACTGTTAAAATTTACATTCAAATGTATGGGAATTTTAGTTAACCGCTTCTTTTTTAGCATTTAACTGAGCAGACAATTCTTGGAACCATTCTTTATCGTCCGTCGCTAATGCTAAATCGATTAAGAAGTCTAGTTGCGCAGCATCTTTATTAACTGACTGTGGAATGCTTTCTACTTGATGTACAGACATCGGGATCGTCATGCCAATCATTTCTTCGTTATCACTTTCCACTACTGTCACATTTACCGCTTCTTTAAGAACATCCATAGAATCGATAAAGCCGATAATCAGTTCGTCGTGGCGGGATTTTCCTTTTACCCAATCACTTATTTTCAGAATCGTTTTATTCGTACCCATATCTATGCACCTTCTTTACATTTTTTATCGTTCAATACCGATCAATGAAAATTTGGACATTACCTTATGATCATTGTTTCCCTAAACAAACCAAAGCAAACGTCATACACGAAATTTCCATAATTTTTGGGGGCATCAGAAATGACGCCATCCGTACTTTGAGCTAGAAATGTATTCGCTCACTTTCTAAAAGCCAGGTGAACTTGTTGCTACCCCTAATTCTACGGCTCCTTATCTGTGAATACAATTTATTTGCCTCGATTTCGAGATAACTGATACGCGGATAAATTAACATAGCCTTAGAAAAAAGCAACTAGCTTTTTCCTCTCAGAAATAGCTAGTTGCTTGAATATTAGTTATCTACAAATATGTTGCGCTAATCTACTGCTTAGTCTGTAGATTTAAAGCATCCGCTTAGAAGCGAATTTATCATTCTATGTTCAAACCATCAAATCGTCCAATTAATCAACATACCCGCATGCGTTAAGCCTCCACCAAAACCGTAAAGCAACATTTTGTCATTAGTTTTGATTTTGCCTTCTTTTACGCCTTTGTCTAGCGACAGTGGAATCGAAGCTGCAGAAGTGTTGCCGTAATATTCAAGGCTGTAAATTGTTTGCTCAAGCGGCAGACCGGTCCTACTGCAAATCGACTCGATAATTCGAAGATTTGCGCTATGCGGCACGAACCAATCCACATCGGTCGTTTCAAATTGTGCTTTTTCCAGCAATGCTTTAATGCCTTTTGGCACCGTGTTGACTGCCCACTTATAAACTTCGCGTCCATTTTGATTTACAAAGCCATTGACTGCCAACTCATTCCCAAACATTTGATTGGAAAGATCCGTGCAGTAAAGATTGTGTGCAAGCTCTCCGTTAGTTCCCATGTGCACATCAATAAAGCTTGGATTTTCTTCATCAAACTCAACTAAAACAGCACCACCACCATCTCCAAATAAAATACACGTGGAACGATCGCTGTAATCTAGAATTTTAGAGAAGGTTTCTGCTCCGATCACCAAAATCTTTTTGTTCAACCCCGAAGTAATCAAACCGTTGGCAATGTGAAGACCGTAGGCAAATCCGGAACATGCTGCATTCAAGTCAATGGCTCCCGTATTTTTTATACCTAACTTAGCTTGCACTAGTGCAGAGACACTTGGTGTTTTAAAATCCGGTGTCATCGTACAGACAATGACCATATCCACATCATCTAGCGATTTTTCATAACGTTCGATTAAATTTTCCACAGCTTTAATACTAATATCGCTGGTAAATTCAGTATCTAACGCAATACGACGCTCTTTTATCCCAGTCCGTTGGACAATCCATTCATCATTGGTTTCTATCATTTCTTCTAAATCGTGATTTGTCAGCTTCTTATCAGGTACATATGAGCCGATAGCTGTAATTCTAGCTTTTGAAACATTCATTTTCATCACTCCCTCTTGATATCCTCGTCTTATTCTACCACCAACTATTAGTATTAGGTACTAATATAACAATTTATCACCACTTAAAAATATGATTTACAAGAACATAAATTACACAAGAATACCGATAATTCCATTTCCACAAATTCTACTATTGGAAAAAGCATAAAGAGTTGATTGCGAGACGAAATTACTGAGGATCGTTGTTCTTGTTAGTTGATCTGTCAGCTATTTACTTTAGCCGATTTCGAGATGTCAGCTATATTGCTCGCCGAAACAAATAAAAGCTGTAGGCCATATTAGGCTCTACAGCTTTTCTATGCTTTTACATGTGACCATTCCGCAGGTTTCTCCTATGGTAAAATGCAAGGTGTAGCAATTAGAGACCTATACATTTCTCGACGGGTTTGTTCATCATGTATTTTTCATCAATAAAAAGATATACTTAAGTCTGCTTAAAATAATGTATGAGGTGATCGAATTGAGAAGTGGAAATCCAAGTTTAAAGACCGACACGTTCGAAAATTTTAAAGGTACTGCCACTGGTCAGAAAATGACGATCCAAGGTACTGTCAACAAAACATTTATCTTACTCTTGCTATTGCTGGTAACGTTCGTCTATTCTTGGAATCAGTTTGTTAACAGTCCCGATAGCGTACTGCCTTTGATTCTCGTAGGTGCGATTGGTGGACTTATTGCAGGGTTAATCACGATCTTCGTGCCCAAAGTCTCTCCTTTCACAGCGCCTATTTACGCGCTATTGGAAGGCTTGTTCCTCGGTGCAATCTCTGCACAGTACGAAGTTCAGTATGGCGGGATTGTCTTTCAAGCCGTTTTAATCACGATAGGTGTATTACTAAGTCTATTGCTTGTTTACAAGTCTGGTCTCATAAAAGTGACAGAGAACTTTAGACTTGGCGTTGCAGCAGCTACTGGTGCCATCTTCTTGGTTTATGTGATTTCATTTATTGGCAGCTTTTTCGGCTTTGAAATTCCGTTCCTGCATGAATCTTCGCCTATAGGCATTGGCATTAGTGTGGTTATCGTTATCGTTGCTGCACTGAACTTAGTATTGGATTTTGACTTTATCGAAAGTGCAGCCAATAAACAAGTACCGAAATACTTTGAATGGTATGGAGCTTTTGGTTTGCTCGTCACATTGGTTTGGCTGTATCTCGAAATTCTTCGATTGTTGTCGAAAATTCGCAGCAGGTAAAAAAACGTCCTACGGGACGTTTTTTTAATTTGCAGAAAAAAGTCACTCGGACTCAGCTTACCTGCACGTGGTAATGCCGCATACTCTTAGGTATTCCTCTTATTTTAAACGTCCCGTTGTAAACTAAATATCTGATGCGATACTCCAAATAGCTATGACTAACAAGGTGTTCTGATTGGAAAAGAATTTCACCAATTACTCTCGCTGCCAAAATAAAATCAGTCGCTTCCTGTTCCCTTTGCAATCTTCGAACCGCATCGATGATCATCGAATCGAAATGATCTTCTTCTATAACTTGAAAGCTACCGCCTTTCCAAATTCGCAGCACGTTTTCTTCTTCTGACAACAGGAGCCATTCATTTCGTAATATTTCTTTCTCTTTAGTTGTCAAAGGATTCCCTAAATTCGTTTGATAGATTTCCTTAAATTGATAGGACGCTAATTCGCCCGAATGTCTCACTCTAAATTGAGTTTCTCCTTTTCCATAAAGAGTTTCAAAAGCTTCTGGGGTATTAATGATATAGATATCGTTTTTCTTTTCTCGCAGAAGATAGAGAAAATAACGAAGGCCTGTTTGTTCATCTGCATTATTTGCCGTCCACAGGACAATTGGTATGTTAGCAGGGATTTCTTCGATTGTTGCAAGTGTTTTCGAGAACCGATTTATGTATTCTTCTTCTATGTAATCCATTTCATAATTAATGTGATCTCGTAACCACTCATAACGTAAGGTGTGCCCTTGTTCTGTATGAATTTTCCAAACAGGTCCTTCAGCAAAAAAATCGGGAAAACCAATGATTCGATTTTCATGGCTTAGTCCTATTCGCAAAGAACCTGCTGGAGACTCACCGCTGATAATATGTACAGCAGTCTCATCCATTTCGTAGTGGACTTCTTTTTGCAGGCTATCAGATAAGTCATTAGATAAGGACAACAACTCGTTTATCATTTCGTCTTGTAAATCTTCTTTTTTCACGAGTTCTAAACGGTACATTACATTCAACAACAAACTTTTCGCATCACTACCACTCAGTTTTTCTATTGATTCGCGTAGCTTTTCCATCCAATCACTCCTTTTTTTTATCATTTGGCTATACGTGCTAGTTCAATTAATCTAATTCCTGTCTAGTATAGCAAATTTTTCAAGATAAAAGAAAACGCCGAAGCAACACTGGAGGATGAATGGATAACGCAGAAATGAAGTGAAAACCATGTTCAAACTTATCAAAACTAATAAATCGTCTTAGACACCGAACCTTCGAGACCTCAAAAAAATCCTTACTGAATTTAGGATTTTGCGCGGAATTCAAAAAAGTAAACCAGGAAAAGAGTTTCTTTTTCTCGGTTTACTTTTTTGAGGCTATTAGGACAATTCCACTTTTATATACACTCAACTGCAATTACAATTAAGCTTCTTTAAGCTTCTCTAGTTCCTTACTCAAAGTCGCTTTTTCTGTTTTATATTGTTTGTACCCAAAGAGATATTCCTTATACATTTCCAAATACGTTTTCGTTAGCTGATCTATTCTTTTTTCTCCATTTTTCATTACAGTCATCTAATTCATCCTCCTTTAGTATGGTCGTACAACGTTAACTACTGAATTTCTCACGTGTGGATTTTTGGTGAAAAGGAATTACATAAAACAGATATTTTGGACTCTTCTTGGCTACTTGATACAGGTTGTAAAAGACATTTTGCGACAGCTCGTACCGCTGCATGCCATTTGGTAAAGCTTTTGCTTTTATAGGTGCATGTTTTAACTTTACCTCGTTAATATCTACCCATATGGTTTGAACTCGCGTTTGTTGCTCTCCATTTCTTTGAAAAGATACTTCTCGTGTCAACCGAGCAAAGAAAGTAATAAAAGCAGTTCCATTTTCAATATGGACATCTTTAGATCTCAGAAAATAATAGTCAATTTTTTTTGAGGCAATTGCTCTGTCTGCTCCACTTCACTTCTCCCCTTTAAAGCATAATTACTGTTAGCTAAGCACGCAAAGCGCTTCAGTTAGACGTTTAGCAAAATCTTCAGGTGGCTCTTTTGACGCTAGTCGAATGCAGTGCATTCCGCGCTCTGTTGACAGCCGTTGCGAAAAACTACTGGGAAAGTGAATCGGATGCTGTATAAGTGCACCTGTAAAAGATGCCAGTTCTTCAGGAAGAAGAAAGACTTCAGCTTTATTAATCGCCACTTGATTATGTGTAGATGGTTTAAATGATATGGATAGCTCTAGTGACCAGCTGACACACATATCGAAACTCTTATGCGCTTTGATTGTCCGCTTTTTTATTACTTGCCAAAACCCTTCATGTAATTCCATTTCTGCGCCTAAAATCTCGCCGATTTTCTCAGCCGCTAAAGACAGTGAATCTGTTTTCATTACGCTAACCACCCCTTTTACACTCTTATGTAAGTGCTATTCATCAAATCTTTTTTTCGTGCCTAGCGATGACATTTTCCACCACATTATTATCTGACTAACACACAATTTTTATTTTAAAATTCAGATAAATATTTTTTCAGATAGCTCTGTAAGCTAACTGTTTTTCATGCCAAGAGCACAACTTTTTGATCAATAGAAAATTAAAAAATCTGTTAAATTGTTGACATCCAATACGATAAGACTATATTACACCACAAAATATGTAAAGTGTTATAGAATATTCTTTTAATTCAGATTATATAAACGTTTTTCTCATATACTTTTTTTTAAAATAGAACTCTATTTGAATAGAATCAACTGAAAATTTTTTCACGTTATCCAACTAAAGAAAACATATTAAATCAATAAAAACAATTGTTTAAAAAAGAGAATCCAACTACTGTTTACTGTTAGTATTCCCAGCAAAAACTGCGTTTATGAGCCATCAAATCGTATTGAATTAAATTTTCTTTCTAAATAGAATCACAGCTGTTCGTAACACAAAAAGAGCAGTTGCATAAATTTCTGCAGCCGCTCCTCTATTTTGACTCTGTCACATCACGGTCTTTTTGTTGGCTCTTGTTGAAAAAGCATCGATTTCTTAATTTCATAATATTTTACTAAAATAAGGTAACTGCTAAATTTCTTTCAAATATTTTCTCGTTCTTTTCTGCATCCTAACTATAAATGAGCGCAAAATTATTCAGCATGCTGGATATTAATTAACTAATTCAGTGTATCGCTCGTTAAAGATAACAGCTTGTCTTGCCCTAACATACGAAAATAGTGTTTAGTAATTTCGACTAATACTTGTCTGACTCCGTCCGTTGTCTTTTCTAATTTCCCAATATCCTTTTTTAAACTTCGACTCGATTAATTTGTTCGCTCATTTCATACAGAGCTCTTCAGAAACGAATTCTTTTGTATTCACTGAGCCTTTGCTCCCTATTTTTCCATATAGCACGATAAAAATAGTTCCTTGAACGTTTATTTCCCAAAACTTATTGGAATAAGCGGTGATGCAAACTAGTGATTTCTTCATTTAAATGTCGCTACTTTCTTTTTTGTAGTCTTGTTCTCAATTTATTTGCTAGCTTTACTTTACACAATACTTGACTACTCATGTTTCAGCTTATACTCACTATATGAAACCTTCTGAAAGACGGAACGTATAAAGTAGTATCTTGTGAAAATGGCGGTGTTCCCTAAATGAATAATCAATACGACGCTCCACAACATTCTCTTTCCCCCAATGCCGTCAGCTACTGGCGTCTGGAAGAACTTATTTCCAACCTTATCGCCTTTATCGTTCTTGCTGTCTTATTTTACTTGGATTGGCGCTTTGACTGGTACAACTGGATCTTTTGGGTCTTGATTGCCTTAGCCATCTTTTGGGTAATCGGATTCGTATGGTCCATTATCAGTCCACCTCTCACTTTTAAGTCTTGGCGCTATGATTTAGATGCGGAGTTTTTGTATCTGCAGTTTGGCATTTGGAACCAAACACAACAATTGGTCCCGATGACAAAGATTCAAGCAGTGTCTCTTACACAAGGACCGTTGATGCGGAAATTTAAACTCGCTTCTCTTTCAGTGGAAACAATGGGATCAAGTCATGCCATCCCGGCATTGCCAAAAGCCGTAGCAACCGAGCTTCGTGAACGCGTTGCTCATTTCGCCAAAATTAAGGAAGTGGAACAATGATTGCTAATCGTCGCCATCATCCAGCTTCTCTTCTTTTTAAAATCGGAAAACTGATTCGAAGCTCAATTTTTTTCATTTTAGTCTTATTCGTTTTTCAAGCAGACAATAGCTCCATGCTTTTGGTTTACGGTCGTTACGCATTTTTGCTATTTTTTCTTGGATCCGTTGTATTCGCTGTTTTAAATTGGTTCACAACTACTTATGCAATCGATGACCAACGATTCTATTTGCGAAGAGGTGTGTTCAGTAAAACTGACCAGTCGATTCCTTTTTCAAAAGTACAGAACATCAACCGTCACATATCATTTGCTCACCGTTTATTGGGGCTGACATCGATTAGTTTCGAAACGGGTATTGCTGGTGAGAATTCTTCTGTAAAATTCGAAGTTGTCACAAGAAAGGAAGCATTGCGGCTAGAATCTGCAGTCCAACAACGCAACAAATCTGTTGCGACGGAACACGAGACAATTTCAGACGATACGGAAGAGCTTCCTGCTGCTGAACAAATCGAGCCTGGGCAGAAAAAACTGAAAGAGCGTGTCATTCATTTCGAACCGACACGTAAGGATTTATTTAAAGCGTCTATGACGTCCTTTAGCTTTTTGCTACTTGTGCCATTGCTCGTTTCCCTATACTACAATGTTTCTGAATTTAGCGGCTTTGAAGAACGATTAAGCGGAGTGGGCACAAGTTTGCTAGCATCGACTTGGATGATTGCTATCGTAACTACCCTAATTATTCTGGCTTCTTTCGTATTCGGGATTGTCCACTCATTTATTAAATATGGGAACTATGAGATTTCTTCTGATAGTGAGCGTGTGTACATCAAAAAAGGTCTGTTGTCGTAAGCCTCTTTTTCAATCGCAAAAGAGCGCGTTCAAGCCATTGAAATTACACAATCTTTTACAAAACGTATTCTTGGACTGGCAGAAGTTAAGCTGATTAGTGCCGGCAGCCTGTCTTTGGGTTCAGAAGAGTTAAATATTAGCTCGCTCTATCCTTTTCTGCCAAAGCGAAAAGCATATGCAATCGTTACTGAATTGTTACCCGGCTATCGCATTCAAGAAGACATGCAACGACTGCCGAAACGTGCACTTTGGATTCGTTTGCTAAAGCCAAGCTGGCTATGGCTAATTGCGACTGCATTGTTGTTTTACTTCCAATCCAACTTCTTGAAAATTCAAAATATGTGGTGGATCGTTTCTATTGTCTTACTAATAGTAGTTGTTATGTCGCGTACCCTGGATTTCCTCCACACACGTTATTGTTTAAATGAAGAATTGATTCAATTGAAAAATGGCGGCTTTACTTCTACTCTATTTATCACGAAGCGAGAAAAAATTGTGGAAGTTGAAATTACGCAAAACCGGATTCAACGTGCATTTGGACTTTCTTCTCTTCAAACAGTCACGCGCGCGAGACCCGTTCATACGTCTTATCTTGAAGATGTACCCAATTCACTTGTTGACATATTTCACCGCTGGTACCGTGATCGAACGAAAGAAGTTGAACTGGATTCAACACTTTAAAGACTCTTTGCCGAAATACCGGCAAAGAGTCTTTTTCGTTCAAACCGTTTCTTAGAACATTGGCTTCAAAAAATGAGTAAATGCACCGTTTAGTCTGTAATTTTACCTAGTTTTATCTACCGCTATTTCACGCATGTAGTTTGTATGTGCAGGAAAATGTGGGACAACATACTCACCTAATTCTTGTATGACTTCAGTTATAGGTCGATTGCCATTAGTTAAACTCAGAATGACATGATTAACCCCCATCCTTTGCAGGGCATGAAGATAGTCGACCAAAAACTGGTGACCTGACGTAAAGCCAACTTTGATCGGAATAGGTCTAGGAGAAGCCTTTGGATTTTCTGATAAATTGATCACCAATGGTTGAGAAAACGGTTTAAATCGACCTGTTGCGTTTCTCCAAATGTTGATTAGCTCTTTCTGACGATTTGCCTCTTGTGCATAAAACATCCAGCCATCCGTATGTTCCGCTAACCACTCGATTGTTTGTCCAGAATAGCCTGTTCCGAGGATTGGGATACCCATTAAATGAGGTTTAGGAATAACGTCCCCCTCGACTAATTCCACTCTCTTTGAATGTATTTGTGGAAACGATTCTTCCCATATTTTTCTCATGACCCAAATAGATTCTCTAAACAACTCATCACGTTCTTGTCGTTCTACTTTAAATGCCGGAAACTCTATCGGACGGTCTCCCGTTGCAGCACCTAATAAGAGTCTTTGATCAGATAAATTATCTAAAGATGCAACGGACTTTGCTAAGTGAAGCGGATGCCGTAACGTTGTGATGACGCTGGCAATGCCAAGAGCAATCTCTTTTGTGTACGCACTTGTGTAAGCAAGTAACTGAAATGGGTCGTGGATAACACCTTTATCTCCAAAGTTTGGATCAAAAAGTGGAGAATCCCTTACAAACAAAGAAGCAAATCCAGCTTCTTCTGCTTGTTTCGCTAGTGTCATTTGTGAGGCTATATCCATTGCAAACGGATTGTCTCTAGCCGATTCTAAAGGGAACAAAATTCCAAGCGTCAATTTATTTTCTTTGAACGTTCGTGCAAAGCCGTTATGAGATTGAAAATCTTTCATTTGTATTCCACCTGTCTGGTACATTTCCTAGTTATGTAAACTGGCTAGTAGTAGGCCAGTTATTGCTTTTTTTCGTGCATGTACATTTTTTTGTCGTTTGCTCACAGTATGCTGGATTTTCTGTTGATTCGTTTACTTTTTAATGTTAAAAGAAGCTTTTTATCACGCGTGTTGATTAGCCAGAATCATCCAAATGAATACAAAAAGAGACACCTTTCTTGTAGACTGTAAGTGCGAACCAACAACTACAGGAAGAGGTGTCCCTTATGAAACAGAATACCATGTTC